>NZ_JCBCCK010000279.1:0-3531 GCF_059864935.1 Planktosalinus sp. | reverse complement strand
AATTTTTTATTGGTGCGTTCCAGGGCACTTTCCGGGTCAACTTTTAGAAAACGGGCATAGTTGATCATTGAAAAAAGGACATCCCCAAACTCGGCTTCTATTCTTTCGGCATTGTTTTCATTGACCTCGTGTTGCAATTCGTCCAGCTCTTCCTTGAGTTTTTCAAACACCTGCTCGGGTTTTTCCCAGTCAAAACCCACTCCGGCTACTTTATCCTGAATGCGGTTGGCCTTCACCATAGCCGGAAGCGATTTAGGCACACCTTCCAGCACACTGCTTTTGCCTTCTTTGAGTTTGAGGTTTTCCCAGTTTTTTTTCACTTCTTCCTCATCGGCCACTTCAACATCGCCGTAAATATGAGGATGGCGTTCAATGAGTTTGTCACTTATTCCGTTTGCAACATCTGCGATATCAAAGGCGTTTTTTTCACTTCCAATTTTCGCATAGAAAACAATGTGAAGCAACAGGTCGCCCAGCTCTTTTTTGATTTCGTTTAAATCGTTTTCAAGGATGGCATCGCCCAACTCATAGGTTTCCTCGATGGTGAGATGTCGAAGTGACTCTATGGTTTGCTTGCGGTCCCAGGGGCATTTTTCACGGAGGTCGTCCATTATATCCAGCAGGCGGTTCAAGGCGTTGAGTTGAGCTTTTCTGTTATTCATTTCCGGGAGTTTGAGTTTATAAAATTACAAATTTGAAAAATACTTATTCAATTTTTTGCCAGAAGTAATGCACAGAAAAATGTTTATAAAAAAGAGTAAATTTATTGATGATATAAACAATTGCCATACCAACACTATATCCCAATGGCTCAGCGAAGAGTTTGACCATGTTTCAAAGCGGACAGGAAATTGAAGGAAAGAAATTCAAATAATTTAAAAACATCAAATATATACCTCCCTCATTTTGATGGAGGTTATTTTGTACTTTAAGGTTTCGCTAACTCCCTTTCAAAAAATTAAAATTTGTATCTTTCGCAACTAATAACAAAATCCCATTTTAAATGATGAAAACATTATTCTCCAAGAAGAATGTGCCTTCAAAAATGCTGTTTATGGCATTTTTTATTGCTGCATTTTTAGTTTCCCCAATCAACACAATTCAAGCACAGGGCATTACTTATGATCATATTGCAAATATGAAAACAGTAACCAGTAGTGCCATTTCCGATAATGGAAGCTATGTGGCTTACACTGTTAGTGTTCCCGCTGACCCGTTTAAGGAAAATGCAAGAAATTCAACTCATTTGTATGTTCTAAACACTGCAACCGGCGAATCAACACCTTATTTCACCTCCGCCGGTGTTAGTCAGGTACAATTTCGCCCCTCAAAGGGCACCATCACTTTCCTGAGCAGACTTTCAGGTGATTCAGCCAATTCAATTTTTGAAGTGAATCTTTCAGGTGGTGAGGCTACAAAAATCTTTACTCATACCACAAATATTTTAAACTACAACTGGCAGGCAGACGGCAACCGTTTAGCTTTCTCTATTTCTGAAAAAGATGAGACCCCAAGAACACCACTCATTTATTCACCTGACTTTTATGAAGAAGATTTCAGCCAAAGAAAAGCTTTTATCGTAAATCTTTCTGCCGGTAACCCACAACCTCAACAGTTAAATGTTGAAGGATCAGTGTATATGATGAACTGGAGTCCTGACGGAGCTAAAATTGCCATTTCGGCTGCACCAACTTCTTCGGTAGATGATTCTTTTATGAAGCAAAGCGTAATGGTAGTGAGCAGTAGTACAAGAAACGTTATTGCCAACATAGACAACAAAGGAAAACTCGGCCAGATTGAATGGAGCCCCGACGGAAATTGGCTCGCTTTAAGAGCAGGCCAAGACATCAACGACCCGATTGACGGACGTATTTTGACCGTATCTTCCAATGGTGGAACGCCACAAAAAATCAATGCGGGCTACAAAGGAAAATATGAAAATATTTCATGGACAGCTGCAAACACCATCCACTTTCTTGCAAGCGAAGGAACAAGCTCAGTGCTTGGAACCATCAGACCTGACGGTAGCGGAAAGCAGGTGATTTTCAGATCTGACGCTCACCACATTACTTCGTTTTCAAGAGGAAACAGCGGAGCCATTTCGTTTACAGCCAACTCGCCACAACATCCCACAGAAGTTTTTACCATCGCCACTACGCGCAATGCACAACCGGCAAAAAGAACTGACAACAACCCTTGGTTAAAAGATGTTCAGCTTGGAAGACAAGAAGTGGTTACTTACAAAACCCGTGACGGTATGTTTGAAATTCAGGGTATTTTGATGTACCCATTAAACCATCAGGAAGGAACTCGTGTTCCTTTGATTACTGTTGTTCACGGAGGTCCTGAAGCGCATTACACCAACGGTTGGTTAACCGCTTATTCCATACCCGGACAAATGGCAACTGCTAAAGGTTATGCCGTTTTTTATCCGAATTACAGAGGGAGCACCGGCCGTGGTACAGAATTTACATACAGCAGCCAGGGCGACCTTGCCGGAAAAGAATTTGACGACATTGTTGATGGCGTGGACTACCTGATTGCTCAGGGTATAGCTGACAGAAATCGCATTGGTGTAACCGGAGGTTCTTATGGAGGATACGCTTCAGCCTGGATGAGTACATTTTATTCAGATAGATTTGCCGCAGCGGTCATGTTTGTGGGAATCAGCAACAACATCTCCAAATGGGGAACCAGCGACATTCCGGAAGAATTGTATCTGGTACACTCAAGAAAAAGAATTTGGGATTACTGGGAGGATAATTTAAAACGAAGCCCCATTTACTATGTGGACCGCTCACAAACACCCATTTTGATTATGCACGGTGCAGACGACCCACGTGTTCATCCGGCACAGTCGATGGAATTGTACCGTCACCTAAAAGTGCGTAAACCTGAATTGCCTGTAAGATTAATTTACTATCCCGGTGAAGGACACGGAAATCGGCGTTCCGCTTCAAAATATGATTACAACCTAAGAATGCTTCAATGGTTTGACACCTATTTAATGACAGGTGACAAAACCGCTGCAAAACCAGATTTGGACTTGCCAACAAAGAAGTAATTCTTACTAACTCATAAAAATTAAGCCCCTTGATATTGGGGCTTTTTTTATTTAAAATAATAGGTATAAGCGTTTAGGTCGCACTTGTTAAGCATTGATTTTATTGATTTTTATTTATAATTAACCATCTTTCTTATTAACACATCGAATATTGTATCCATATTTGACCTTCTGTTGTATCTAAAATGGTATTCATCAAGATAATTTTGCATACGTTCTTTACTGCAATGATGATGTATTCCTCGTAGCCATCCTTTTATATTCATTATGTGTATATGAAGCTCTTTAAAGTTCTTTCCGTCTTCTGATGCAACTTGTTTCAAATTTTTGAAATCCTTTTTTAAGGGTGTATATCCTTTCCATTTATCTGAGATTATTTCTGCTTCTCTGGAAACATATTTCTTTAAAAAACTTCCTAATTCTATTGCCGAAGAATGTTCAATAACCTCTGCATAAGCCCGACCAAC
>NZ_JCBCCK010000278.1:0-1290 GCF_059864935.1 Planktosalinus sp. | reverse complement strand
ATATTGTTAACAAAATAATCAACAAATTAAGGTAATTAAGTAATTGTAAATCAAATATATGGGTTTAATTTAAGAATCTATTGTATTTAACACTTCCAATAAAATTGCACAACCCTCTTCAATTTCATCATTGGAGATGGTAAGCGGGGGTGTAATTCTGATGGCTTTACCTTCAAAAAGCAACCAGAATAAAATAAGTCCCTTTTCTTTGCATTTCAGGATGACTTCGGTGGCTATTTCCGGTGTTTTTACCATTGCTGCCAGCATCAATCCTTTGCCCCTCACTTCCAGAATGTGTGGATGTTTAAGCAATTTTCTGAACAGTTTTTCTTTTTCGAGCGTTTCTGCAATTAGGTTGGTGTGAATCAATTCTTCTAATGTAGCCAAAGCCGCCGCCGCAATAACCGGATGTCCGCCAAAAGTGGTAATGTGCCCCAGCTTGGGGTTGTCCTGAAGCAGTTTCATTTTTTCGAAAGAGGAAACAAAGCCTCCCACAGGCATGCCGCCGGCCATTCCTTTTCCGATGGCTAAAATATCGGGCACACAGTTGTAGTTTTCAAAACCGAAAAGTTTGCCTGTGCGGCCAAAACCCGGTTGAATTTCGTCAAGTATGAGTTGTGCGCCGGTTTCATCGCAGCGTTTTCTCACTTTTTGAAGGTAATCATTTTCAGGTTGAATAAATCCTGCTCCACCTTGTATGGTTTCCAAAACCACACCCGCCGTTTTATGGGTGATTTTTTCTAAATCCTTTTCGTTGTTAAACTCAATAAAAGAAACATCAGGCATCAAAGGTCTAAAGACACTTTTGCGTTCTTCAAAACCCATAATGCTCAGCGAACCCATAGTATTGCCATGATAAGCGTTGTGTGCACTGATGATTTGTGACCTTCCAGTAACTCTTTTTGCAAGTTTTATTGCACCTTCTATGGCTTCGGTGCCGCTGTTGGTTAGGTATGTAGTGGAAAGATTTTCAGGAAGGTGTTGCGACAAAAGCTTGGTAAATTTGACTGCCGGCTCCTGAATGTACTCGCCATAAACCATCACATGCAGGTACTTTTCAGCCTGGTTTTTAATGGCTTCAATGACTCTGGGATGTCCATGCCCTAAAGTGCAAGCAGAAACTCCGGCCACAAAATCCAGGTGTGCTTTTCCTGTAGTATCATAAATATAGCAACCTTTGGCATGTGAAATTTCCATAGCCAATGGGTGAGGGGTGGTTTGTGCTTGGTGCTTGAAGAAGTCTTTTTTGTATGACATTCTGTTTTGGTTTATGGGATTGAAATCTGACAG
>NZ_JCBCCK010000273.1:0-14354 GCF_059864935.1 Planktosalinus sp. | reverse complement strand
GAAGTCTGGGCGCAAGAAGAATCAATCAACTGATTGAAAACTCGCTGCCTTTCTTCAAAGATTGCAATGTGCAGGTCATTTGGCAATGCGGTGCTTTTTATTATGATTTGTATAAAAAATACAATAATGAAAGCCCCTCCTTGGGTGGGGTTGGGGAGGACGTTCAGGTGCACGATTTTATTTACCAAATGGACCTGGCCTATGCCGCAGCAGATATTGTGATTTCAAGAGCAGGGGCATTATCAGTATCAGAGCTTTGTGTGGTGGGCAAACCGGTCATTTTTATACCCTCGCCCAATGTGGCCGAAGACCACCAACGAAAAAATGCCGAAGCAGTAGTCAAGGAAAATGCCGCCATTATGATAGAGGAAAAAGACCTGCTCATACTTTTTGAAAGTGAATTCAGGATATTGATAAACTCAGAAGAACGTCGGGCAGAGTTGGCTCTGAACTTAAAATCACTTGCAAAACCAAACGCCGCAAAAGCCATAGCCGATGAGGTGGAAAAACTTTTGGATAACAAAAAATGATAAACTTAAACCACATACAACACTTTTATTTTATCGGTATCGGCGGTATCGGGATGAGCGCGCTTGCCCGTTATTTCAATGCCAGTGGGAAAGTGGTGAGTGGTTATGACAAAACCCCTTCCGAAATCACTAAAGCATTGCAAAGTGAAGGTATTGCAGTGAGTTTTGAAGACGAAGTTGCTTTGGTGGAATCAAAATATGCAAAGGAAAATACACTAATCGTTTACACCCCGGCCATTCCATTGGACAGCAAGCTGTTAAATTATTTTAGAGAACAAAATTACTCCGTTGTAAAACGTTCAGATTTACTTGGCGAAATTACAAGAAACACCAAATGCCTGGCGGTTGCCGGAACGCATGGCAAAACCACCACTTCGGCCATTTTAGGGCATTTACTGGCTTACGCTGAAGAAGAAGTCACCGCGTTTTTGGGTGGTGTGGCAGAAAATTACAATTCCAATCTCATTTTGAAAGGAAACAAAGTCACCGTAGTCGAAGCCGACGAATTTGACCGTTCGTTCCTGAAACTTCAACCGTTCATCGCCGGTGTCACATCAATGGATGCAGACCACCTCGATATTTACGGCGATGAAGCAACCATCAAAGAAGCCTTTACTGCCTTTGCAGCTCTTGTGCCTGAAAACGGCTTTTTATTGCACAAAAAAGGATTGCCGTTAAAAGGATTGACCGTAGGTATAGAAGAACCTGCCGACTTTGAAGCCCAAAACGTCAGGATAGAAAACGGAGCCTATGTGTTTGATTTAAAAACACCTTCAACAACAATATACAACTTAGTGCTTAACCTTCCGGGTCGTCACAACCTGTTTAATGCTGTTTTAGCTTTGAGCATGGCTGTTTGTCTGGGTACCCCAATCCACAACCTGCCCAAAGCTTTATTAACCTTTAAAGGTGTTAAAAGGCGATTTTCATACAAAATCAAAACCGAAAACCTGGTGCTGATCGACGATTATGCCCACCATCCCGAAGAGATCAATGCGGTGCATCACGCTGTACGCGAAATGTACCCCGACAAGGAAATATTGGTCGTGTTTCAACCGCACCTGTTCAGCAGGACACGTGATTTTGCCGATGGTTTTGCCGAAAGCTTAGCCCAATTTGACAAGGTATTGTTGATGGAAATATATCCGGCGAGGGAAAAACCCATTCCGGGAATCAATTCCACCTGGTTGCTAGAAAAAATCAACCACCTCAATAAAAAACTGGTTTCAAAGGAAAACCTTTCCGAAGAAATACACAAAAGCCGGTCAGCTGTCAATGTGATGCTCGGTGCAGGTGATATAGGTGAAGAAGTAGAACAAGTAGTAAAAAGTTTCAGCCATGCGAATTAATTGGAATGTCATAAAATTCGGGTTTCTTACCATTTTGGTAGGGTTCTTTTTTGCGTTTGGAACCCAAAGAAACTCACAGCGTTTTTTGGTGGGCAAGGAGGTTATTTTCCTTGACGATAACAATCATTTCATCACTCACGAAACGGTTAATAAATTGTTAATACAAAATGATGCAGAGGTTACGAGCATAGCTAAAGATATTTTAGATTTGAAAGAGATGGAATCCCGGTTAAATAATAACCCGATGATTTCAAAAGCTGAAGTATTTGTTACTGTTGATGGGGTTTTGGGGGCAAAAATCAAACAACGCAAGCCAATTGCCAGAGTAGCTGCAACCACAGCATATTATATAGATGAAGACGGTTTGGAAATGCCGCTCTCTGAAGTTTACTCGGCAAGGGTGCCACTTATAACGGGAAAATCTGATATAGATTACGAAACTTTAAGACCGTTGCTCCTTAAAATCAGGGAGGACCAATTTATGAATCAACACGTGGTGGGCATTCACTTGGAACCCAATGACGAACTCACGTTCTTTTTAAGGGTACACGACTTTAAAATAGCATTTGGTAAACCCGAAAACATCGATACCAAGTTTAGGAATTTTAAAGCTTTTTATCAGAAAACAGTAAAAGACAGTACAATTTCAGCTTACAATTTGGTGAATTTGAAATATGAAAATCAGGTTGTAGCCACAAAAAAGTAAATTATGGAAAAAACTAATTATGCAGTGGGGTTAGACATAGGGACAACAAAAATTGTCGCTATGATTGGTTGTTACAATGAGTATGGGAAGATGGAAATTCTGGGTATTGGAAAAGCAAAAAGCCTGGGGGTTCATCGCGGTGTGGTCAACAACATCACTCAAACCATTCAATCCATTCAGCAAGCAGTGCAGGCGGCAGAAGAGAATTCCGGAATGAAAATCACTGAAGCCGTTGCCGGAATTGCCGGACAGCACATCAGAAGCCTGCAGCACAGCGATTACATCACCAGAAAAGACGGTGAAGAGGTTATCAACAATCAGGATATCGACACCCTTTGCAATCAGGTGCACAAACTCGTGATGCTTCCCGGTGAAGAAATCATCCACGTGTTGCCACAGGATTATAAAGTTGATGGTCAAGCCGAAATAGGAGAACCCCGCGGGATGTATGGTGCCCGTTTGGAAGCCAATTTCCACGTAGTGGTAGGACAGGTCACTTCCATCAGAAACATTGGTCGATGCATCAAAAGTGCAGGACTTGAGCTGGCCGGAATAACACTTGAGCCATTGGCATCATCCAATGCCGTTTTAAGCCAGGAAGAAAAAGAAGCCGGTGTGGCTTTGATTGACATAGGTGGTGGTACTACAGATCTAGCCATCTTTAAAGACGGGATCATCAGGCATACGGCTGTGATTCCTTTTGGTGGAAATGTCATTACCGAAGACATCAAAGAAGGCTGTTCCATCATCGAAAAGCAGGCAGAAATGCTGAAAATAAAGTTTGGTTCCGCCTGGCCGGGTGAAAATAAAGACAACGAGATTGTGTCTATACCCGGATTAAGAGGCAGGGAGCCGAAAGAAATTACGCTAAAAAACCTTTCAAAAATTATTCATGCCAGAGTGGTTGAAATCATTGAACAGGTCTATGCCGAAATCAAAGCCTACGGTCATGAAGAGCAAAAGAAAAAGCTCATTGCCGGAATTGTGATTACCGGAGGTGGGGCAGAACTTAAACACCTCAAGCAACTGGTGGAATATACCACAGGGATGGATACCCGCATTGGATATCCCAACGAGCACCTGGCAGGAAACAGCGACCCCGAAACAACCAGCCCCATTTATGCAACAGCAGTGGGACTCGTGTTAAACAGCCTTCAAAAGCACAGTAAACCACTTCAGGAAGTTGAAGAGGTTGTTGATGAAATGGAACCTACAGCGCCTGAACCCGTAGAAGGCGACAAGGAAAAAGTCACCAGAAAGCGTAAAAGCTTTTTTGAAAACTGGGCAGAAAAGTTTAAAGAGTTTTTGGACAATGCCGAGTAAAACAGTATTTAATAATATTCAAATTAAAGATTATGAGTAGCAATAAAGAGTTTGATAAAATAGAGTTTGACCTCCCTAAAAACCAGT
Source organism: Planktosalinus sp. (assembly GCF_059864935.1). NCBI lineage: Bacteria > Pseudomonadati > Bacteroidota > Flavobacteriia > Flavobacteriales > Flavobacteriaceae > Planktosalinus > Planktosalinus sp. The sequence goes on along the minus strand of NZ_JCBCCK010000273.1, from coordinate 10,359 downwards.
CCAACGTCATCAAGGTGATTGGAGTGGGTGGTGGAGGCAGTAATGCAATCAACCACATGTTTAAGCAGGGAATAAAGGGTGTAGATTTTGTGATTTGCAACACAGATTCACAAGCCCTAGAAAATAGCCCTGTACCCATTAAAATACAACTTGGGGTATCACTTACCGAAGGACTTGGCGCTGGTGCTAACCCTGAAGTGGGCAAAGATGCAGCCATTGAGAGTATGGATGAAATAAAGTCCATGCTATCCACAAACACCAAAATGATTTTCATCACTGCCGGAATGGGCGGCGGTACCGGAACCGGGGCAGCACCCATCATTGCAAAAATGGCCAAGGAACTGGATGTGCTTACTGTGGGAATCGTGACCATCCCCTTTCAGTTTGAGGGCAAAATGCGAAATGACCAGGCGCAACTGGGTGTTGAAAACCTGCGTAAAAATGTAGATTCGTTGATTGTTATTAACAACAACAAACTGCGCGAAGTGTATGGTAACCTGGGCTTTAAGGCCGGGTTCTCAAAAGCCGATGAGGTGCTTGCTACTGCATCCCGTGGCATTGCTGAGGTAATTACACACCACTACACCCAAAACATCGATTTACGTGACGCCAGGACCGTTTTGGCCAACAGTGGAACGGCCATCATGGGAAGCGCCACCGCTGTGGGCTCAAACCGCGCTCACGATGCCATTACCAAAGCCCTGGATTCACCGTTATTGAACGACAACAAAATTACCGGAGCCAAAAATGTACTGCTACTTATCGTTTCGGGTTCTGAAGAAATCACCATTGACGAGATTGGTGAAATCAGTGATCACATTCAGAATGAAGCCGGTCACGGAGCCAATATCATTATGGGTGTGGGCGAAGATGAATCCCTGGACCATGCCATTTCAGTTACCGTAATTGCCACGGGATTTAATGTTGAACAACAAAACGAAATCGTCAATACCGAAACCAAAAAAATCATCCACACCCTCGATGATGAGCAAACCGCAGAGCAAATATTGATTTCAAAACCCGGTGCTTCCAGAGTGATTGAAATTGAGGAAGAACCTGAAGTTCAGCAGGAAAAGAAAATCATTAAGCACACCCTGTTTGATGAGGATATAGAGGAAAAGCCAAGCACTCCATTTGAAGGTTACATCAAAACATCTGATTTGATTAAAAACCTTCCGGTGAGTTATGATGAAGTTTTGGCTGAAGACTATGAATCGTTTGACCAGGAAATGGTAAACAAAATAGAAGTCAACGATTTTGTAATCATTGAAGTGGAGTCTGAAATGAACAAAAAAACGGAGGAGGAAACACCAAAAGAAGACCAAAGCCAGATGCTTATTTTTGACCTGCCTTTAAATCATAAAAAAGAGGAGCCTAAAGCCGAAGAAACATCAGCTCCTGAAAAAAACATCAATGATTATCACGTGAAAGATTCCATTGAAATCATCCCGGTTACTGAAGTATCTAAAGGTGGTGTCAAGAAATACAGCCTCGATGATTATCAGGATGTGGAGGATATGTTGATGAATTCAAAACCACAGGCCAAAGCGAGTGAGCCGGTGGATGACGAACTGGTTTTTGAAAAGAAAACCGTTGACCCCAAACCGGAAGTCAAGGATGAAAATACAGAAGCAGACCCAATGAATACACCCATTACAGATTTGCTAAAAAAGAGAACCGAAGAGCGCAAACAAAAGATGAAAGCGTTCAACTATAAGTTCAACAACAGCAATTCAAGATTGGACGAACTTGAAAAACAACCGGCCTACAAACGTATGGGCATCGAGTTGGAAGACGGCAATAAAGACAATTCAAAAATCTCCAGGACTACATTATCTACAGATGAAAATGACGAAATTCAATTGAGAAACAACAATTCGTTTCTTCATGACAACGTAGATTAAACCTATTTAAGAGTAAGTTTAGTGTTAGATTTGCTTCAAAAAGCCTCAAAAACGGATGAATGTTTTTGGGGTTTTTTATTTAAAAAAGTGTTTTCAAAAAACTGACATTATTCATAATACGGTCTCATAGTATTTAAATATTCAGCGTAAATCAGCGAAATCTGCGGGCAAATACATCACTATTTTTCTCCCGCAGATGCCGCAGATATGCGCAGATTTTAATTTTAGAATTTTTCGACTTGAAATGAAAACAAATAATATCAAGTCAATCTATTTTTAAAAAAAGAATCTCGCACAAGATTAAGAATGTAGTTTGTGTTTAGTGATTTTCACTTAAAAATCTCATCAAAGAAATGGCAAAACATTCTTCAAAGTTGTATCTTCGCAGTCCGAATAAAAAAAATGAAACTATGAGTTTGCAGGACAAGGTAATGACAGCAATGAAAGAGGCGATGAAAAGTAAAGATGCCAATGCGTTAACCTCATTGCGTGCCATAAAATCGGCCATTTTGCTTGCACAGACAGAGACCGGCGCAAAAACCGAACTCACTGAAGATGACGAAATCAAACTGCTTCAAAAGCTGGTGAAGCAACGCAAGGACAGTGCAGCCATTTACACTGAGCAGAACAGGGAAGACCTGGCACAACCCGAACTCGATCAGGCGGCTGTGATTGAACAGTTCTTGCCCGAGCAACTGAGCGAACAAGAAATCGCAAAAGTGGTTTCAGACATCATTGCCAAAACCGGTGCCTCGGGCATGCAGGACATGGGCAAAGTGATGGGAATGGCCTCCAAGGAACTCGCCGGTAAGGCAGACGGGAAGACCATTTCGGGGATTGTTAAAGATAAATTGAGTTCATAACTCTTTTTTGGCCTCGTAGCTCAACTGAATAGAGCACTGGATTTCGGCTCCAGCGGTTGGGGGTTTGAATCCCTCCGGGGTCACTACAAGCAGAAAGTCCGCTCTGATAAGAGCGGATTTTTTATTTTACGAAGGCGTGGAAAGCCAGAGCTTTCCAAAGCCGTAGTAAAATAAAAAACCGACGGCCAAAGCCGGCGGACTTTCTATTTGCAAAGGGGAGCGTCTTGGGATCACCGCAGGTAATCCCAATACCCTTTTCAGAAAAGCCACTATGAGTTCAATGAAGTGATGGAAAGCCAAAGCTTTGCAATCATACAGTAAAATAAAAAAACCGACGGCCAAAGCCGGCGGACTTTCTATTTGCATCCCGAAGTGTCGGGAGGGAGCGTCAAGGGAACACCGCAGGTAATCCCAATACCTTTTTCTCCATCGTCTACACCAAGACACCACCGCTATGCGGTCACCTTTTAAAACTACAAACCTCATTTTTTCATCAAGTTTAATACCGGCTTTGTTCGGGCTTTGTTCGGGTTTTCCTTTATATATGGTACTTTTCCCGAAGAAAACCCGAACTAAAACCAAAGGAATCTAAAATCGTGTAAGAGGGTTTTTGGTGTATATATACCTTAGCTTGCTAATTTGCTTCCGAAGCTTCGGCAGCATCGTGTTCTCCAAAGTTTCAAACCCAAACAACATAACTTTAAATTATCCTTTTGCTGTTTTGATGAAAGGTACTACTTTATATGAATAAAGGTGCAAGAGGGATATAAGCGCCATAAAGTGCTGTAGATGTGTATTTTCAAATAAAATGATTACATTCGTACTAATGATGTAATGGAAATGAATGTAGGGTTGTATTTATGCTTTGATGATAACAAATTAAAAAGATATGAAGCAGCGAATCTATTTATCCGTTTTTCTTTTAGTATTTAGTAGTGGACTTGGTTTTAGTCAGTCTGTTGAAAGAATTTTTTATTCCTCATTCAGCCCACAAGACTGGGACATCTATATTTCAAGAGATTCCGGAGAGTACATTTCCAAATTTACAGACCATCCATCATTAGACTATGATGCCGTGATTAGCCCAGACGGTGAGTGGGTGGTTTTTACCTCAGAAAGATCAGGGATACCACAGCTTTATGTGAAAGCTTCAGATGGAACAAAGCCGGCATCCCCATTAATAAAAAGTAATTCTTTTCAGGATCAGGCTGCTTTTTCTCCTGATGGTTCCCAGTTGGCTTTTGTTGCTTCCCACGAAGGAAATTCAGAAATATATCTCATCTCATTTTTACCGGATTCCCTTCAAAATATTTCAGCGGCTGTAAATCTGACCAATCATTCCGGAGGGGATTTCAGGCCTGCATTTTCTCCTGATGGGAAAAAACTAGCTTTTAGCAGTGACAGAGCTCATAAAATTGTTCCACACCCTCAATTCCCTTTTGCGCGTCAACGAACAGGTGATGTGTACTCCATAGACATTGATGGCGGAAACTTGAAAAGGCTCACCGATTCAGAATCCTGGGACGGCAGCCCAACCTGGTCGGCTGATGGCACTAAAATATTATTCTACAGTGGACGAAGTGGCAAGAATTCTATTTATGAAATGAATGCTGATGGATCGGGGCAAAAGCAATTATTTGAGTATTCAGGTCCGGCGGTTTCCCCTAAATTAATTTCGGATACTAAATTGATTTTTACTACTTGGATCAGCGAACAGGATTTTAAAATCATGCAGTTTGATAAAACTACAAATGAGATTAACCCGCTGGTTTCAAACAGTCTTGATTTAATGTTTCACGCAGATATGCATCCTAACGGCTTGATGGTTTTCCACGGAGGGAAATATGCGCCAAGTCAGGGAAAACCCGGCAATTTTGGCTTTGATGGAGATGTAATGGCCAAACTGCCTGATACACTTTCTATTGCAAATCAGGTGGTTAAAACGTATGGTGTGCGCAGGGCTTTTGTGGCACCTCCCCGGGAAGGGAACACGTTGCTTTATTATGATGCTGTTGACAGGCAAGGTATTTTTGATTTCCTGAAGCCAATGGGGTATAGTGTGCTATGGCTTCCCGGGCTTATCGTCGTTCTTTTTTTAGCAGGTATTATTCTGGGTATTCGCAACAGGAAAAAATTATCGTTTTGGAGATACATGCTGTTCAGCATTCTTACAATTGTATTTGGTGTTATTACCGGTATGCTGTTTTTATACATTGATGCGATTAATCCTATGTCTGTACTAACAATCCGTTTGGTGATGGGTGTGCTGACGATTCTATTGCTTGCATTGGGATGGTGGCAGTACAAACTTTATGTTCGACAAAAAGATAACGGAAAGGATATCTACCGTCTTTCCAAATTATACAGTACACTTTTCTACGGTCTGGCCATATTTGCCTTCCTCTGTACTGTTTTTATCAATCATTTTGTGCATACCACCTTACATTTTTATCAAACAGATTATGTTACGGGAGAAAAAATATTATTATTTACTCTTGAAAAGGAAACCAATACAAACCCGGCCAATTTTTCAGTTTTAGACAGTAAGGCAACCCCTGATGGAAAGGCATTTGTTTTTACAACCGGAAGTTTTAGGGGCAGCGCCCAAACACAGGGAGATATCTGGAAATATGATTTTGATACCAAAGAGGTTTCTAAACTATCTGACTCGCCTTATAATGATGGTTTTGCTGATTTTAGTGAAGATGGTAAAATGGTTTTCCGCAGCGGAAGAAACGGAAATTTTGATATCTATCTAAAAACCAAGGATGAAGTCATCAACCTGACTCAAGACACGCACCGCAACAATTTTCCTGCCATATCAAAACAAGGTGATAAAATTGCATTTGCTTCTGACAGGTTGAGAAGTGAGGATGAGTATCGAACAATGGATATATTCATGATAAAATTAAATGCGGACAACAGTTGGTCTGAACCTGAAAAAATTTCGATTGGCGCAGGACAAAATGCACATCCCCATTTTTCTCCAGACGGCAATTGGTTGATTTACACCACTGAGGGCTTTGGCATCAATGATGAGCAGCCGCTCATACAGCCCATAATATTTTCACCCCAGATGTATGGTGAAATTGTGGCTTATAATGTAAATACCAAAGAACGCGTGCGGATTACACACAATAAATGGGAAGATGGGGCACCTCTTTGGGTAAAATAAACAAGTAACTTTTAACAAATGTATTTCACCATAAATTGATAAGCTCATGAAAACCTTAAAAAAAATATTGAAATGGTTCTTTGGGATACTCTTTGTTTTGATTATTGGATTCCTGATTTATGGGACTATAAGTCAATACATCTATGATAGAAACGTAACAAAGGAATTTGAGCCAACCGGCAACTTTGCAGAATTATCTAAAAACAAAATGCATTACAAGTTAATAGGTGAAGGTAATTTCACCTTTGTGCTTGAGACAGGTTTAGGCGAGAATATACATACCTGGCAAAAAATTCAGGATTCACTTGCACAAATGGGTCGTGTATTTATGTATGACAGGTCCGGTCTTGGTTTTAGCGAAGCAAATTCAGAGCCCAGGACCACCCATCAAATAGCATTGGAATTAAACGAATTGCTCACCACCGAAAATATTCCGGGCCCTTATATTTTAGTGGGGCATTCTATTGGAGGTGCTCATATTCGTTATTTTTCACATCTGTTTCCGCAAGATGTTATGGGATTGTTTTTAATTGATGCCAGTCACGAAAAAATGAAAGACGATTTGCCGCCACCTCCTTTTATGGAAAAATTCTTTAATTTTTCAGCAGTAAATTTATCCTGGAGCGGAATTCCTTATTATATGCTTCCCAATCCGCCACATCCTCTTTATAAAACATCAAAAAGCATTCAAGCCTTTGGAAGGGAAATCGTCGCTATAGATACGTCAATTGAACAGTTTAAAACCTCCAATGTGGACAATTCAAATCTTCCTATTTATATCATATCTGCAACTGCTCAAGATGGAGATTTCAAAAACAGGAATCTTGCATTTATGGAGGAGTTAATAAACCATTCCAATAGTGAAATCAAAAAACACTTGATTTATGACAAACCGCATCATATTCATATAACAGACCCGGAACTTGTAATAGCCGGTTTGCGTGAATTCAACGATCAACTATTTGAGGCAACTACTTTTGTGAACCAAAGCTTTTCTATACCGCAGTAAAATAAAAACCCGTCGGTGATAACCGGCGGACTTTCTATTTGCATCCCGATAGCCATCGGGAGGGAGAACTAAGGGATCACTTCAGGTAATCCCTTTTTGGAAGTTTACTTGAGCATTTTTTTGTTTGCAATATCTTCAGACAGAAAGTTAGATGAAGTTATAGCTTGTTTAGCCACAAAGTCTCTAAAGGGCACTAAGGATATTATATTTTTTAGTAATTCTTTGTGACTTGTGTTAAAGTATTATAAGCTTTAAATCATTATCTTGAACTCTTATAAAAAAAATGAAATACTATCACGAGAAAACATTGAAAAATGTAAGTTTTGAAGAAGCGATTGAAAAAGTTACCGAGGCCCTGAAAGTTGAAGGTTTTGGTATCCTTACCGAAATTGATGTACAGGCTACCTTAAAGAAAAAACTGGATGAGGATATCCGGCCCTACAGGATTTTGGGCGCCTGCAATCCGGCATATGCTCATAAAGCGATACTGGTAGAGGATAAAATTGGCGTTATGCTGCCTTGCAACGTCATTGTTCAGCAAAAGCAGGAAGGTATTGAAGTGGCAGCTGTGGACCCCATGGCCTCTATGCAGGCCATTGAGAATAATGAGCTGGTAAAAATAGCCGAAGAGATTCAATCAAAGCTAAAGGCAGTGATTGATACGCTATAATATTCTTCAAAATTTTAAGCATTAAAAAACAGACTTTTTAAACGATTTAAAACCAAAAACAAAACATTATGAAAACTTCAATAAACCAATTTTTAAAGATTCTAATCATATTATTTATCACCTCTATTACCATTTCCTGTACCGATAAGAAGAAAGAAGAAGATCAGCATCATCCAAACATTATGAATGAAGACCATACTGAAATTATGGAAAACGATAACCAATTGCACGAGGATGGTCAGCACAATGGGCAAATGATGGATGATTCTGAGTTGAAAAATAAATAATCCTAAAATTGCCCGGAAAGGGCTTTATGAATAAAAAATCAATAATGGAAGGTCAAGAGATTATGGTCAGTAAGTAATGGAAGCCACGGTCATCACAGATAATCTCCCATCATTAAAAAAATAACCGAAAACTGAACCTTAGATGAGGTTTTCAGAAATGTATCACATTTATTAAATCAAAAGATTATGATGTACGGATGGATTATAGGGGCAATAATTGTCATTGTTTTAATTGTAGCATTAAGCAGAGGCAATCTTTTTCAAGGGAATACCCCAACGGCTACCGGAAGTGATAATACGGCTTCACCGCTGGAAATCCTGAAAAACCGTTATGCCAAAGGCGAAATTGACGAGGCCGAGTTTGAAAAGAAAAAAGCTGAACTGGAAAAATAGAGTTTTACCGTGGGGCAATATAAGAAAAACAGTTTAACCCTTAGAGGCGCTGTAGGTCTGGGTACCGGCGTGATGATAGGTGCAGGCATTTTTGCCTTGTTGGGTCAGGTGGCTGAGTTGTCGGGGACCTTATTTCCTTTTATTTTTCTGGTAGGGGCTATTATTTCCGGTTTTAGTGCTTATTCCTATATTAAAATGTCCAATGCTTTTCCGTCAGCCGGTGGCATCGCGATGTATCTTAAAAAGGCGTATGGTGAAGGCACGGTTACCGCAGGTGCCGCTTTGCTTATGGCATTTTCTATGGTCATCAATGAAAGTTTAGTGGCCCGCACCTTTGGCACATACACACTTCAGCTGTTTGATGTGGGCGACAACAGTTTTCTGGTTCCGGTACTGGGTGTGCTGTTAATCGTTGCGGCCTTTGTTGTGAATATTTCGGGCAATAAAATTATTGGTAAATCTTCGCTTATCATGGCAATTATCAAAATTGGAGGTATAGCCATTTTTGCCATCGGTGGGTTATGGGCTGCCGGATTTTCATTTGATCAGGTCATGCCACAGGTGGAAACCGATGATTATTCGATTGTGAGTTACCTGGGCGCACTTGCTCTTTCCATATTAGCATACAAAGGGTTTACCACCATTACCAATAGCGGAGGCGAAATCACCAATCCCTATGAAAATGTAGGCCGTGCCATTATCATATCCCTGCTGATTTGCCTGGTTGTTTATCTACTGGTAGCCTTTGCGGTTTCGGCCAACTTATATATTCCTGAAATTGTAAAAGCTAAAGATTATTCACTGGCAGAGGCAGCACGTCCGGCATTTGGCAAGTATGGGCTGTGGTTTACGGTAGGTATCGCCATTGTGGCCACGGTTTCGGGTATTATTGCCAGCATTTTTGCGGTGTCTAGGATGACAGCCATGCTCACTGATATGAAGCTTATTCCACACAGCCATTTTAGAATGCCCGGCAATATTCAAAAGCATATGTTGGTTTATGTTGCGGTCATCGCTATTGTGCTTACCATCTTTTTTGATCTTAGCAGGATTGCATCAATGGGTGCCATTTTTTATCTTGTGATGGATATTGTTGTTCACTGGGGTGTTTTAAAGAAGCTGCGAAAAGAAATAAAAGCAAATGCAGGCATTGTAATCACTGCCATCATTCTGGACGCCTTGGTATTGGGCGCATTTCTTTGGATAAAGTCTAAGAGCGACCCTTTCGTTGTAATCATTTCCCTACTATTTATGGTTGCCATTTTTACAGCGGAACATTGGTTTTTAAAAACAAGAAACCATCAAACAACTAAAGGCAAACACTCCTCAAACAATGCTTGACCTAGTTGATTTTTTTAGCTAACAGACACTTCATAAAGCATCCTGTGTTGCAGAACCATTTCCTAATGGGTCTCATGTAAAGTGAGTAAGCACTTTTTTAAAGAAGTCTTTAAACCCTTGTGTAACTAGTGTTACATCTTGATGAGTTTTAAATGATTATATTAGTGTGTTATAAAAAATAGAACAATGAAATACTATCACGAGAAAACATTGAAAAATGTAAGTTTTGAAGAAGCGATTGAAAAAGTAACTGAGGCGTTAAAAGTGGAGGGGTTTGGTATCCTTACCGAAATTGATGTGCAGGCTACCTTAAAGAAAAAACTGGATGAGGATATCCGGCCCTACAGGATTTTGGGCGCCTGCAATCCGGCATATGCTCATAAGGCGATACTGGTAGAGGATAAAATTGGCGTTATGTTGCCTTGCAACGTCATCGTTCAACAAAAGCAAGAAGGTATTGAGGTAGCAGCCGTAGACCCCATGGCTTCTATGCAGGCCATAGAGAATAAAGACCTGGTAGAAATAGCCGAAGAAATTCAGTTGAAGCTAAAGAGCGTGATTGCATCACTTTAATTCTGCTGCGAAGCCCATAACTTAGTTCAAACACACAAAACATAAAGCCTCCTTAGTTCTCGAAAGAGGATTTTTCCCCTTAGTGATACTTCGTGCCTTTGTACCCCTGCCTACCGAAGCTTTTCATCCTCCGAAGCTTTTTTT
>NZ_JCBCCK010000052.1:0-3810 GCF_059864935.1 Planktosalinus sp. | reverse complement strand
ATTCCAAATTATGAGTATTATGAAAAAGTTGCTATTCCTCTCTTTTGTATTTGGGCTTTTCTCTTGTGCAGAATTGCAACAAGCCGTCAACACATTACCTCAAGGGTCAGGCGGTATTTCCAATGCTGATATTGCGGCAGGTTTGCGGCAGGCACTTGACAACGGCATTGACAAACAAGTCTCAAAACTTACCCAAACCGACGGTTTTTACCGAAATGAACTGGTAAAAATCCTTTTACCCCAGGAGCTACAAAAGGTGGATAAAACTTTGAGAGATATAGGACTGGGCAATCTGGCCGATGAAGGTTTAAGGGTTTTGAACCGTGCTGCAGAAGATGCTGTTAAAGAAGCCACTCCCATTTTTGTCAACGCAGTGAGACAAATTACTTTCACCGATGCCCGAAATATTTTAATGGGACCCGACAATGCGGCAACTCAATACCTTTCAAACAAAACCACTCAGGAGCTTTACGGCAGGTTTAACCCGGTAATATCAAATTCACTGGACAAAGTGGGCGCCACTCAGGTTTGGGGCAATATTATTACACAATACAATTCACTTCCATTTACCACCAACGTCAATCCGGACCTTGCTGACTATGTCACCCAAGAAGCATTGAAGGGAGTGTTTACAATGATAGCCGTTGAAGAAAAAGAAATCAGGAACAACTTTGCTGCCCGAACAAGCGATATTTTAAGAAGGGTATTTGCACTTCAGGATAGATAAGCCCCCAACCCCTGAAGGGGGCTTTATGGCATAACTAATGTACTTTGTTTTGTAAATTTCTGAAATAGGTAAACGCTTTTATAAGCCTTGACCCATACCAACTGAAATATTCCCCGTCAACGAGGAGTATTTTTTTGTTTTCTAAAGTTTCTGCAAAATCATCGATGTGTTTTTGCTGAAATGGGTAGGGTTCTGAGGAGAGTAAAATGAGGTCAGCGGCTTTAAGTTCGCCGATTTGAATTTCCGGGTACCGTTCATTTCTGTCAGCAAAAATGTTTTGGAATTTATTCAATTCAAGCAACGTGTTGATAAAGGTACCACTTCCTGCTACCATATAGGGAGCTTTCCAGATTAGATAGGCTATTTTTAAAACGGGTTTTTCAAACATTGTTTTTTCGAAAGCCACCAACTCAGTTTGGATACTTTCGCTAATCTCTTTCGCTTTAGCTTTAACGGAAAAAATGTCACCTAATGATTGAATCATCTCCAAACAGTCGGGAATATTATTCACATCACTAACCCACACCGGAGCTATCTTTTCAAGCTCAGTAACCATTTCTTTGGTATTTTCTTCCTTATTGCAAATGATGATATCGGGTGCAAGTACTTTGATTTTTTCAAACTTCACCTGCTTGGTGCCTCCAACAATTGTTTTTTGTTTTCTTAAGTGTGAAGGGTGAACACAAAATTTGGTGATACCGACTATCTTTTCTTCCAGACCTAAATCAAACAATAATTCAGTTTGTGAAGGAACCAGCGAAATAATTCTTAGCGGTGTTTTGGAAAGGGGAATTTTTCTATGGAGTTGGTCTGTATAAATCATATCTAAGAAAAAGCTACATCTCTTTTTTTTGAACCATTAAGAAATTAAGGGGCATTAAGGGTTTCTTAATATTCTTAATTGCTTAATGATCTTAATGGTTATTTATTCATCAGGTAACAAACTGAAAAATTCATTAACGTAAGGTTTCAATGATTTGGTGATGTTATGAGTAAAAAAATTTATTAACAACCCTTGCGGTTTTTGCAATAATTTCATGTAGGTTAATAATTGAGCTTCATGAACAGGCAAAATATTTTCAATAGCCTTTAATTCTATTACTATACAATCATTTACGAGAAGGTCTAACCTCAAATCAGTTTCTAAACGTATTCCTTCATAAACAACAGGAACTATTAATTGCTGCTCTACTTTAAACCCTTTTTGAATTAATTCATGTCTTAAACATTTTTGATAAACGCTTTCCAAAAGTCCCGGCCCAAGTGCTTTATGAACCTTAATCGCACATCCCGTTATTTCATAAGATAATTGAGTGACTTCCTTTTTAGTCATAATTCAAGTTATTTTACAATTAAAGAATCTTAATGCCCTTAATCACTTAATGTACTGAATGTTTTTTTGAACCATTAAGGCATTAAGGGGCATTAAGGGTTTCTTAATATTCTTAATTGCTTAATGATCTTAATGTTTTTTTGAACCATTAAGAAATTAAGGGACATTAAGGATTTCTTAATATTCTTAATATTCTTAATTGGTTAATGCCCTTAATGTTTTTTATGAACCATTAAGGCATTAAGGGGCATTAAGTGTTTCTTAATACCCTTCATTGCTTAATGAACTTAATGTTTTTTATGAACCATTAAGAAATTAAGGGACATTAAGGGTTTTATCTGCTTAAGGGCCTAAAATTTGCCCTGTAAAATCTTTTTCATTTCTCTTTGCAGTTTTTCTGCTTCGGTAGCAGCTTTTTCAGCAAAATCTTTTTCGGTTGAAGCGTAAATAATGCCTCTGGAAGAATTGATGAGTAACCCAACATCTTTGTTCAAGCCATATTTACACACTTCCTGAAGGCTTCCGCCCTGAGCGCCCACTCCGGGAACCAACAGAAAACTGTCTGGAGCTATGGTCCTGATTTCTTTAAAATACTCAGCTTTGGTAGCACCCACCACATACATCAGTCTTTGGGAATTTTTCCAGGTTTTTGATGTTTCAAGCACCTTTTTGTAAAGCGGTAAACTGTCTGTTTGCAAGGTTTGAAAATCAAAAGCTCCTTCGTTGGAGGTCAGAGCTAAAAGGATGGTGAATTTATTTTCAAAATCTAAAAAAGGCTCTACTGAGTCTTTCCCCATATAAGGGGCTACGGTAACAGCATCAAAAGCCAAGTCTTCAAAAAAAGCTTTGGCATACATCGCGGAAGTGTTACCAATGTCCCCTCTCTTTGCGTCGGCAATGGTCAATACTTCAGGATAATGCTGATTGAGGTAATTGATGGTTTTTTGAAGTGATGTCCAGCCCTTCACACCATCGGCTTCATAGAAAGCCGTATTAGGTTTGTATGCCACAGCGAAGTGGTGTGTAGCATCGATGATGGCTTTATTGAAATCAAAAACCGGGTCATCAACATCCAGGTGATGTCTTGGGATTTTTTGCATATCAGCATCCAGTCCAATGCAGAGAAAAGACTGCTTTTTCTTGATTTGCTGTATTAATTTTTCCCGGGTCAATAGATTAAGTATTTTAATATTTATAACACACCCCTCAATCCCCTCTTTTTAGAGGGGAGGTTTAATTTATCACTAAAAAACATCGCTATTTACCTTCAATTTTTCGGTGTTATCCACAAGTTGAAGCTCGTCGATGATTTTTTGTATATCGCCATTAATGATGTTTCCTAAATCATATAAAGTCAAACCGATGCGATGGTCAGTCACCCGCCCTTGCTGGTAATTGTATGTTCTGATTTTTGCACTTCGGTCGCCACTGCTCACCTGTGAGTTTCGCTTGGCGGCATCTTCTTCCTGACGTTTGGCCAACTCGATATCATACAATCTTGAACGCAATACTTTAAAAGCTTTGTCTTTGTTTTTATGTTGTGATTTTTCGTCCTGGCACTGCGCTACCAAACCCGTTGGAATGTGGGTTAAACGCACAGCAGAATAAGTCGTGTTTACCGACTGGCCTCCGGGTCCTGATGAACAGAAAAAATCGATGCGTACATCTTTAGGGTCGATGTGGACGTCAAATTCTTCAGCTTCGGGAAGTACCATTACGGTTGCGGCACTGGTGTGCACACGCCCCTGGG
>NZ_JCBCCK010000244.1:0-20327 GCF_059864935.1 Planktosalinus sp. | reverse complement strand
CTGTCAGTTACCCTTCCTGGAACGGCAAACACATCCCTGCTGTAGGAATTTGCAATTTCAGCAGTAACAAGGCTTCCTCCTTTTTCGGCAGATTCTATGACAATAGTCGCTTCAGAGATCCCGGCAATGATGCGGTTGCGTTTTAAAAAATTGGTTTTGTCAAAGGGGTCGCTGCTCCAGAATTCTGTGATAAATCCGCCGTTGTATTCCACCTCATTGACATACTTTTTATGTGTTTTGGGATAAATTTGATTCAGCCCGTGGGCCAGGCAGGCAATGGTTTGGAGTTTATTTTTTATTGCAGCTTTGTGTGCAGCAATATCAACCCCATAAGCAAACCCAGAAACTATTACAGCGTCAAGTGGCGCCAAATCTTCAACAAGCTTTTCACAAAAAGAGTTGCCATAAGTGGTGATTTTTCTGGTGCCCACGATGCTGATAATCCGTTTTCTATTGAAGTTGATGTTGCCCCGGTGAAAAAACAATACCGGACCATCGATGCAGTGTTTTAAGTTATCGGGATAATCTTCATCTTTAAAGAAACTAACAGCTATGTTGTTTTCTTCAATAAACCTGATTTCCTGCTCTGCTAAAGCAAAGTAATTTGTGTTGTGAAGTTCTTTCAATTTAAACTCGCCAATACCATCAATTTTGAGCAGTTTGTTTTTCTTTTCCGTGAAAACTGCCGATGCACTTCCGGTTTTATGAATGAGCTTTTTAGCTGAGGCATCCCCAAGGTTGGGCACTTTTTGAAGCACAAGGGTGTGGAACAATTCTTCTTTTGTCACGTTTTCAAGTTTATAAGGCCAATAAAATTAATGAAAAAATATTTGTTAAAAACTTATGTGTTTTAAAATTTTGAAAGTCGAAAAAAATAGTAAATTTGTTTACAATGCAACTATCCACTTACATCAGCGATTTACTTTACCGGTATGAATGTGTCATTCTTCCCGGGCTGGGGGCGTTTATCACCCAAACCAAACCGGCTCATATTGATGTAAAAACCCATACGTTTTACCCACCTACAAAAACACTTTCGTTCAACCGTCACTTGCAAACCAACGACGGATTGTTGGCCAATCATATCGCCAGTATTAAAAACATCAGTTATGAGATTGCTCTTTCTATGCTCAGAACACATATCAGGGTATATAAAACAGCTCTTGAAAACGGCGAAATAGTGTTGATTGAATCCATTGGTGAGTTGAAGACTGTTAGAAGCAATCAAATTGAGTTCACGCCTTTAAGCAACTCAAACTTTCTTGCAGAGTCGTTTGGACTTGCTCCGTTTGTTTCTGTTAAGGTTGCCAGAATTCCTAAACTTCCTTCCGATAAGGAGGCCCCTGTAATTTCCATCAAAAAATCGTCTATTCCGGTGTGGCGTTATGCTGCCATTGGGTTAGTAGTCATAGGTCTTGCATCAATGGGCGGTCTTTTTGTTTACAATAATCAGGCTCAGGAACACAATTTAACCGAAAAACAAAAAGCAAATACTCTGGTAGAAAGCCAGATTCAGCAAGCTACTTTTGTGGTGAGTACCCCGCTTCCGGCTCTTTCAGTTGCAGTGAAGAAACCTATGGGAAGTTTTCATATCGTTGCCGGTGCATTCCGAATGGAAGAAAATGCCACTTCAAAAATCAGCCAACTTAAAGATATGGGTTATCCCGCAAGACTATTAGGCGTAAATCGCTACGGACTTCATCAGGTGGTTTACAACAGTTTTGAGAACAGGGAAGAAGCCCTCACCGAACTTCGCAAGGTTCAGCGCGTTGAAAATCCTGATGCCTGGCTGCTTGTTCAGGAAGTTGAATAACTTTTCCAATAATATTTTATCGCGATTTTTATTTCCAAAGGCATTACCTTTGCAAAAACATTTGTTATGCAAGCCAGGACACCAAAAGAGACGTTAACCATACTCACAGATATTGTTTTACCCAGCGAAACCAATCCCATTGGCAATATGTTTGGTGGCGAACTACTCGCCAGAATGGACAGAGCGGCCAGTATTTCGGCCAGGAGACATTCACGCCGTATTGTGGTTACGGCTTCTGTCAACCACGTCGCCTTCAACAAAATGATTCCTGTGGGCAGTGTGGTAACTGTAGAAGCCAAAGTGTCCCGCGCCTTTAAAACCTCCATGGAAGTGTATCTGGACGTGTGGATTGAAGACCGCGAAAGTGGTGTGAAATCAAAAGCAAACGAAGCCATCTATACGTTTGTGGCTGTAAACGAAATGGGGGTTCCTATGGAAGTTCCGGAAATAGCCCCCGAAACCACACTTGAAAAAGAACGCTTTGCAGCTGCCTTACGCCGAAAGCAACTCAGCCTTGTCCTTGCAGGAAAAATGAAGCCTAAAGATGCCTCAGAGCTAAAAGCCTTGTTTATAGATTAAACCCATCTTATTTGGGTTATAGCCATTAAGGATTTCTCCTTAACTTATCTTAACTTCTTAATGGTTAAAAAATACACTTCCAACACTTGTTTTGAAACATTAAGGCATTAAGAAACATTGAGGGGGTTGGTCTTAACTAACCTTAATTTCTTAATGGTTAAAAAACCTTGTAATAACTTTACATCTGAAACACCCAGTCGGCGGGATTGAGCTTGTTGGTGTTTTGGAAAATCAGGAATTTAAGAATGGTTCTGCCTGTTGATGGGTTGGTAAACACCCGTCCAATTTCCTGTTTGGTGGTTACTTTGTCACCTCTTTTTACATAAACATCATCAATGTTTTGATACACAGTGATGTAATCTCCGTGTCTGATTTGTACGGCCTTGTTTGCTCCACGAATTACTATTATGGCAAGAACCTCTCCATCAAAAGCTGCTCTTGCTTTAGCACCTTCGTCTGTAGCAATTTCAACACCACTGCTATAAGTTTTGATGTTGGGAAGTGTGGGGTGTTGGGTGGTGCCAAAGCGGGTAACCACTACACCACGTTCTACCGGCCAGGGAAGTTTGCCTTTATTTCCTGTAAAATTTGCCGCCAGTGCTTTGGCCTCAGCGGTCATCACAAACTTGGTGCTTTCTCTTTCCTTTACTGTTCCTCCGGTAGCACGGTTTGACTCTGCAATGGCTGCTTTTATCAGGTCTTCAATTTGTTTGTCTATGGCTGCGGCCTCTCTTTGCCGTTCCCTGATTTGGGCCGTATATTTGCTTTCATCACGTTTTAAGGTCGCCATTAACTCTTCTTGCTGTTTTCTTTCGCCCAAAAGCTGATTTCTGGCAACTCTGTTTTCCTCTATCAATGCTTGCTTTTGACGTTGTTGCACCAACAGGTTTTTGTTTAACTCCTGAAGTTCTAACGTTTTACTCTCAATTTCTTCACCTTGTTTCTTTCGGTGTCTGGCATATTGTTGCATATATTGTGCCCGTTTGTATGCTTGAAGAAAATTTTCTGAGGACAACAAAAACATCACCCTGCTTTGGTCTGATCGGCTTTTATAGGTTTGCACTATCAACTTGGCATAATCTTCTTTGAGCACTTCAAGCTCACTACGCATTTGTTGAATTCTGGATTGATTGGTGTTAATCTCCCGGGTAATTAAGTTGGCCTGTTGATTGGTGACTCTTATGAGGTTTTCCCTTACTTGAATGCGGCTGGCAATGTTTTCAACCTGAGTGAGGACAGACTGTTCCCGCTGTCTGGTTGTTCTTAGCAAAGTGTTAATCTGCCTGATTTCATCCTGAAGTTTTTGGCGTTGTTGCTCGAGTTCGGCTTGTTTGGCAGGTTGTGCAAAAAGTAGCTGCGCTGAAAACATCAGCGTTAAGCAAAGAAATATGTGTTTCAACTTATAGGGCATCAGTCAAGTCTAATTTGGTCATATCCTCCCGGAATCCTGAAGGGGAAAGTAAGCTCAGGGTTTACATCCACAGTTCTAAAATCCAGAATTACACGGGTTTGTTCATTTTGTTCAATGGCATTTAACCTGATTTCTTTAGGAAACAGAAATAACCCGGCATTTTGATAAGACGCATAATCAACCGTTAGTACGCGCCGTTCTTCTTCCTGAACAATTTGCTGCGAAGCCATTCGGTTATTGCCCGGATTGACTAAAAAAATATGCTTAAACAGCTGGTGTTGTGTTTTAGGCGTAAGCCTGTAGTTAGCCCCAAAAACAGAGGCATCATATTGTTCACCGCTTATTGGGAGAACAGCCTGTCCCATCAAAATATTTTGTACCATCTGAAAATCAACATCCACTCCCAGCCAGCTGCTCAGTAAACTAAAGTCACCGTCAAAGTAGGTTCTGTTGATGGTTTCATAGTAGCTTACATTGTCGGGTGTGATGAGTAATCTGGCAATGCTTATGCCCAATATGGAGGCGCTCACCCAAATGATTTCATCTTTTTGCATTCTTAAACTTACGGTGAGGCTCTGCGCCCTGCTGCCGTCGTCATAATTGACATTTACGCGACCGGCCAGTGTTGTAAAACGGGGTTCAGTGTTTTTGTGAAGGTTGATCAATTCTGCCGATTTTATCGCCTCGTCAAGACCTACAGCCTTTTTTGCTGATTTACAGGAAATCATAAATGTGATCGATACTAAAATTAAAAGCAGAATCCTGGTTAAGTTCATATATAAAAATTAATTTTTAGGTGCGATTTTATTTGCGCGATTTAAATAAGTTTCAGCTCTTTGGGTGTTGCCTTCTTTTTCGTAAACTTTATTGAGTTGTAAATAAAAGTCGCGCTCCATTTGTGGGTCGTCTATCAGATAATCCAAGCCGGTTTCAAACATCGTTTTGGCCCTTGAAGTATTGTTCAGATTGAGATTGGCCACGCCATTCAGTAAATATAAAATGGGTTGAGAAGGAAATAAATCCAGACTGCTTTGACTTAGTTGTGCCGCTTTAGTAAATTTATTGGTTTCAATTTGAAGCAGTACCGTTGTTTTTATCAGGTTAAAATCATTGGGATTGCTTTTCAGAGCCAATTCGTAGTATTTCAACGCTTCATCGTTCATTTGTTTGTTGAGGTAGTAATCGCCCAACTGTTGATATACTTTTGAGTTTTGTGATTCCTTTGAAAACAAGGTGACCATGGTTTCCAATTCATTTTCAAATTGCGGGTTTTCGTTGACAAAAAGTAAAAAATCATTCAGCACTTTAAACTTACTGTCCATATCAATTTTATCACTGCCAAAAACTTTCCGCATCGAGTTAAGTGACTCTGTTGTTTTGCCTTGCTCCAAATAGAATTTATACAAGGCCAAATGTGCCACATCGGCATCAGGGTTTATCTGAATGAGTTTTTCAGCGGTTTCAAAAGCGGCCTGGGTGTTGTTTTGTTCGCTGTAAAGAAAAATCAGGTTGAGGAAGTCCTGTTCATTTGCCGGAGTTCGGTTGATGCGGTTTTCAAGGTCAGAAATCTGAGTCTGAGTGTTGTCACTTTTTACGTAAATCTGTTGTCTAAGCTGGGTTCTGTACTCATTGTTGCCCAATTCGAGGTCGAGTTCGTCAAGGAGTTGCAGGGCCTTTTCATATTGCTCTGTGCGTTCATAAAGGTTGGCCAGGTCTTCTTTATATTCCCTGTCAAAGGGGATGAGTTTTTGAACCACCTCAATGGCTTTTTGATAATCGTTGGTGTTATAGTAAACATCATAAAGTCCTTCATAGGCTTCCATTCTTCCGGGCTCCATTTGAAGTACTTTGTTGTAAT
The DNA here is from genome assembly GCF_059864935.1 of Planktosalinus sp. Classification (NCBI taxonomy): domain Bacteria; kingdom Pseudomonadati; phylum Bacteroidota; class Flavobacteriia; order Flavobacteriales; family Flavobacteriaceae; genus Planktosalinus; species Planktosalinus sp. Next base: position 14,666 of record NZ_JCBCCK010000244.1, on the reverse strand, counting down.
GTGCTTCTGCTTGTTCCCATTGTTTTAGATGCCCGTAGTTTTTTGCCATTTCATAATAAACGGCAATTTCGTTGGGTGATTCCCGGGCTGCTTTTTCCAGTGCTCGAAGTGCTCTGTCGTAATTTTCAATTCCTTTCTGCTTGAGTGCTTCAAAAAAATGGTCTTGAAAGCGGTCTGTTACCACGCCCAACTCATCGAGGATTTCTTCTTCGTCTTTTTCGTCTTGGGCAAAAGAATTTAGGGGAATGATTGCCATTCCTAAAATCAAAAAAACAATATGTATAAAATTAATTCTCAAGTTTATTCCATAGTTGTATAATCCCCTAAACTGATTGATGAAAAGTTCCCATCAAAGATAACGTGGTTTCCTATCATGGCATTGTCCAGTGACGCATTTTTAATGGTGCTGTTGGTTTGAATCAGACTGTTTTTAATTGTGCTATTTTCAACCACACAACCATCACCTAAAGAAACGTTGGGGCCAATTGTAGCATTTTTTAAAGTCACGTTTTCACCAATATAACAGGGCTCAATGATTTTGGTATTTTCTTCATTGATACTGCTTGAAATCAAAGGCATTCCTTCATTCATCAGGTGATTGAGCATGCGGCTGTTGGTTTCTACAGTCACATTTTTATTGCCACAATCCATCCATTCGTCAATTTTGCCCGGCACAAAAACCTTGCCTTGATTCATCATTGCTTTGATGCCGTCGTTGATTTGATATTCCCCGTCATGGGTAAGGTCATCATCGAGGACTTTTTGAAGTTGTGCTTTTAATTCAGCTCCTTCCTTGAAGTAATAGATTCCGATTACAGCCAGATTGGACACATACTCTTTTGGTTTTTCAACCAGACCTGTAATGATGTTGTTGGGGTCTAAGCTCACAACGCCGTATTGTGAAGGATCTTCTACTTCTTTCACCCAAATCACGCTGTCGGCTTTTTCATCCAGTTGAAAATCGGCCCTAAAAAGCGTGTCTGCATAAGCAATCACGCAAGGCCCTTCCAAAGATTCTTTGGCACACATAATGGCGTGACCGGTACCCAGAGGTTTGTCCTGATAGTAAATGCTGCCTTTGGCATCAAGTGATCCAGCAATTTCGAGCAGGTTTTTTTCCACTTCCTCGCCAAAATCTTCGGCTATGATAAATGCCACTTCGGTTATGGTCCTGTTGAGTACTTTGGCAATATCTTTCACCAGGCGATGCACAATGGGTTTGCCCGCAATAGGTATTAACGGCTTGGGAACTGTGAGTGTATGTGGCCTTAAGCGGCTTCCGCGTCCGGCCATGGGTACTATTATTTTCATAAAATTATCTTCTTCTTAACTAATGGTTGCGCTTCATTTTCCGGTAAAGGCCATTTGTGGCTTTGAGAAATACATATTTTGTTTAAAAAACCTCATGACCATATCAATTTCTTCTGTTGTCCTATTTTTGGCAAAGGTATATCTATCTTTGTGACGGGCTATTAAATAGCTGGCCATTTCTGTGGATAAATCCTCAGAAAACAATATGGTTTCAAAGTTTTCATCCATTTCCTCTTTATTAAAAAAGGGATTGTTCCTTTCGGGAAAGGCTGCGCATAGGTTTATCCCCATCTCCAAACCGCTTTTGGGGTTAAAATAGAGTACCACTCTATCACTTTTGCTATAGTTAAAATTGTTTTCTTCTCCTTCTTTTAAATAACCGTCTTGTTTTGCCTTTTTTTTGGAAGCTTCTTTTTCTTTTTCTGAAAGCTGTGCCTTATCATTAATATAGTCATTGAACTGTTTTAAAAAGCCATTTACTTCATTTCCTTTTAAAAAGGCCAAAGGGTTGTTCTTGTTTAGTTCGAGAAATGCTTTTCTTTGAAGGTCTATGGCTTGTTGAAATTTCGTTTGGTCTTCTAGGATATTTCCGTTTCTTCTCGCGGGGATGTTGCTTTTTTCGTCCAAAATAAGATTGGCATCAAAAGGCGTTATAAATGAATTTCCTGAAAACCACCAGTCCCCCTGCCATTTAACCATCCCCATATAGAGAATGCAGTCATCAAAAAGTGCTCCGTGGTTGTCATAAGAGCCCTTGAGCAACTTGACAGGGTGCCCGGAGGCGATAAATTCCAAATAAATATAACGGCTGTCTTTATTTTTGTACAAAAAGTTTCCTTCCACCCTTTCGGAAAGGGTTAAGATATCTTGGTGGTTCTTATGTTCTTTGCCCACGTAATGAGCAAGCAGTTCTTTACCGGAGAGTGCCAGTATCTTTGACTTGCCGTTAATTGTCATTTTATCGGCCTCTGTGTTAAGTATATAATTAACGATGTTTATGTTTTTTTCATCACAATCACTAACCATTGTATCTATCCTGTCCTCTAATTCAAGTTCCGTGTCGTGCTTGAAGAGGTATGAATCAAGGAAAAGTCTTTTTATGTACTCCCTTATTTGGTAATAATCGTTAGTGGCTTTAAAAGTATAAAAGGCTTTCAGGGTTCCATTCATGGGCGCACCTTCCCAATATTCATCAAAAATAGTATAGGCACTTTGAGCAATATGTTCAAAAAATCCTGTTTGAAACCCAATGTACCTGTCTTCTACCTTTAGGTTGATGTAAATCCAGCAAAGCAGTTTTAAGTCGCTTAAGTTTATTTCGTCTTCATAATATTCCTCATCCTCAAAAAACTCATAAAGTTCCAATCCATAAATTTGCTTAAAGTGTTTTGCCACTGCTTGAAAAATATAGGTTTCTGAGATAACGTCTTCAAAATATGCCGTGAGGAAGCAACAAAAGTCCACAAATTCCTCACTTGTCATCAATTCTGAAAAGTTTCCTGAATAGTATGAGAGTTCTTCATAAAGAACATTTGCTACTTTCAGGTAAAATGGGTCTGAAGCATCACCCTTTTGATAGGGTTTGATTTTATTCCATTGTTTAATATATATTCTTTTTTTCACTTTAATCGTTTGAATTGTGTATTACTCATTCCCTGTAAAATATTCTTTGTGTTGTATCAACTTTTTATAAACTTCAGGAGAAAATCCTTTTATTTCTTCGTCTGAGACTATATTGTGGATAAAGAGGTCTAAAACAATATCATAATATCTTGAACCACTGAGCCCATCGTATTTTCTTGCGATCTTTTTATCGTTATCCACTACGGAGCTATAGGCCTTTCCATAGCAATCGCTTACGCCTGTTTTGTTGGTTTTAAAGTCAAGAATAATGTTGTCAACCTGATAAATGTAGATGGTTTTCTCCCTTTCGGCACCCAAGTTGATTAATTTTTTGACAATTTTTTTATCTGCTTTGGCTAAATCCATAATGTGCTCTATTTATTGTTTGTGGCAAACGTAAGGTGTTATTGGACAGCTATAAAGAAAACATATCTTTCAACTCTTTATTGCTCAGGTTTCCAATCCAGTTTTCCCCTGTTGAAACGGTCATTTTTGCCAGTGCTTTTTTGCTTTGAATCATTTCATTGATGCGCTCTTCAAAGGTGTTTTTTGTAATAAACCGGTGGACCATGACATTGCTTTTTTGGCCTATTCTGTATGCCCTGTCTGTTGCTTGGGCTTCCACAGCCGGATTCCACCACAAATCATAATGAATCACATGGTTGGCAGCGGTGAGGTTGAGTCCGGTGCCGGCTGCTTTAAGCGACAAAATAAATATTTTATCGGCCCTGTTGGTTTGAAAATTATCAACCATGGTGTTGCGTTGCTTTGTATTGCACCCTCCGTGATAAAACATAGGTTCTTCACGGTATCTATCTGCAATAAACTGCTTTAATAGATTACCCATTTCCGTAAACTGTGTAAAGATCAATACCTTTTCACCGCTTTCAACGATGGTGTCCAATTTATCAAACAAAAGCCGGGTTTTCCCGCTCAATGTGGGGTCAATAATGTTGTTTTTTAAAAATTGCGTAGGATGATTGCAAATTTGTTTTAATGCCAGTATCATTTGCAAAACGAGCCCCTGTCGCACAAACATGGCCTTGTTGTCTATTTCTGTGATGCCTTCTATATCTTGTAATGCTTTTTGCAGTGTTTCTTCATAGAGGCCGGTTTGCTCCTGGGAAAGCGTTGCAAAAGCGTCCATTTCTATTTTATCGGGCAGGTCTGATATGATCGTTTTGTCTGATTTGAGCCTTCGCATCATAAAAGGTGCGGTAACTTTTTTCAGTTTTTCTGCCGTTTCTATATCATTATTAACCTCAATATCAACAGCATAAGTAGCATTGAATTCTTTAACGGAACCCAATAACCCCCGGTTGCTGTAATCCATAATACTCCACAACTCACTTAAGCGGTTTTCAACAGGAGTACCGCTCATAGCTATAAAGTTGTTGGCACCAATGGTTTTGATGGCCCGGGTTTGATTGGTGTTAACATTTTTGATGTTTTGGGCTTCATCGATTACCAAGGTTTGCCATTTGCGTTTTTTGAGTTTTTGAGCGTCGCTTCTCATCACTCCATAAGAGGTAATGAGCACGTCAAAATCTTCACTTTCAATTTTTCGGGAAGTGCCGTGATAAATTTGAGTGTGTAGTTGTGGCGCAAATTTTTCTATTTCTTTTTGCCAGTTACTCAATAGGCCTGTGGGTGCTACCACCAGTATTTTCTCATTATCTAACATTCCTTCTTCTTTGTATTTTAGAATAGTGGTAATAACCTGAAGGGTTTTTCCCAATCCCATGTCATCTGCCAGAACAGAGCCAAAACCTATTTTGGCGTTTCTATACATCCAGGAATATCCCCTGTGCTGGTAGGGTCGTAGGGTTGCTTTTAGGTTTTTAGGCAATGGAATTTCAGAATAATGTGTGAGTTCTTCAATCATTTTTTCAACTTCATCTGTTATTGCAATTTTTGCTCCTTGGTATTCCCCACTTAGTGCCGCTCTTAGGATTTGAAAAGCGTTGAGCCTCTCGGGCTGAGAAAAATGTTTGTTGATTTTTTCTATTTCCTGTGGGTTTACATAAATATAACCGGCTTTATATTTTATGAGTCCATGCGATTTTTTGAGGAGCTTTTTAAATTCTTTTTCGTCAATCAACGTATCGCCCAGAGCGACTTGCCAATCAAAGTCCAGTAATTGATCCAGTCTTATAAAAGACCTGTTTTCATTATTCCGTTTAACTTTTAAGCTTGTTTTGGGCCTTAAAATTTCTTTTAACGATTTTGGCAATAAAATATCAATATCCAATAGTTGTATGGCAGGTATCATTTCCATTAAAAAAGGAGAAAACCCATCAATATCCATAACAATGTCTTGCTGCCCTTGGGTGTTGATATATTCATCCAGCCCATTTATAAAACTGCTCAACTGGGTCAAGGATCTGAGGATTTCATACCTGTCCTTATCATATTTTTCACCGTTCAGTATGCTTTTTAAGGAGATGGGGGTATTAAAAGACGTTTCTGATTGGTCAAAAATGTTGAGGTTGATTTTAAAGTTTTCATTTGGCAATTCTTCAACAACAATTTGCGGTTTGTATTTGCCTTGAGTGATGTAGAATTTTTGCAGCCACGCCATAATGCCACCACTTAAAGCATCTTCTCCTGGTTCACTAAAGCCATAAGGCTCATTATTGAAAAATAACTGAAGGAATAGATCTTCTCCTTTTTTTGTTTCTAATAAGGAAACGATTTCGGTGATAAATACAGCTAAAAGATTAAAAGCATGGTTTTGGTTAATGGGTTTGGTTTGGTTTTTGTCCTGCCACAAAAACACATTGGGCGGCACTATATCATCTAATTTTTCTACTAAAGCCCTCACTTCTTTACTCATCATGGCGGGCAACCACCTAATGCTGAATTTTTTATTTTGAAGTTGAACAATTTGAGGGGTTACTGCACCGTGAGCCAACAAATGCACCGCCAGTTGCAATACTGTATAAAGCGATGCTGTAGAAGGTTGATAATCTAGCGTTTTGTTTGAAGGTACTTGAGATAATTGCTGTAAAAAATGCAGAAAGGAAAAAGGCGTGTCGTTTACATACACTTTTGATTGAAAGGCTTCATCTATCGTTATATACTGGTTGCTATGCGTGTTGACAGCCTGGTTTTCTTGAATTGCTTTTGCAAAAAGGTTTTCTAAGCTGATTTTTCCTTTTGTGACTTTTTCGGCATTTTTTACAATTTTAGTAAGCCGAACAAGATATTTGTCTTTAAAATTTCCTGCTTTTTGATAAAACACAGGGTGGTCTGCCAATAATGCAGTTAGGGGTTCATGAATTCTGGTCAACTTAGAAAAAGACAGTTTTTGATACGCTTTTTGATCATCAAATACCGGGGGTTTTCTTTTTTTTGGGTTAAAATACAGTTCTTTTATGGTGGGTATTTCGGCTTGTTTTTTATTGACGTGGATGCCTATGCCTTTGAGTTCTTCAATCAAGTTTACCTTATGTAAGTCGAAAACCAAAAAGGGATTATTGTCTATCTCGGCACTCACTTTATAGACTACGGCAGCCAGGTGTTTACAAGGTACTGCCCAATCCGGGCAAGAACATTGCATTTTAAAGTCTGTCCATTGTTTTGGAAATACTTTTAGCCCAAGTGCTTCGGCAATGTTGAGAACCTCTGGGTCAAGTTCCCGATTGAGGAGTTTAGAAATAATTGTAGGCTTTAACGACAGTTTTCTTATAAAATCACTTAATTCCGGCTCAAAAAAAGGAGGCAGGATGATATTCACTTTATAAGGGGTTCTTCTGCTGCCCGCTACTTTTGCCGATATAACATTTTCCTTAAATGTTATTTTGGTGACAGCACCTTTGTTTGCATAACTTTTCCCCCTAGGAAGCCTGTTGTCATAATCTATATGACTTAATGTGTTGAGCCACTGTTGCCCCCACCATGTTTTACCATAATTGTTTGACATTGTAGATATAGTTTTTGGATTTTATATTCAGTATAATTATATTCATTATAAATCTTGGCATTATAACCCAATAATTCTCCTAACACCTGCCATGAAACTGTCGGTTTATGGGTTTAGAAGAAGATCATAAAAGAACTCTTTTCTTGCTTTCATAGGAATTATTTTATCCCTGTACTTCCGAATCCTCCGGCTCCGCGAGAGGTTTCAGAAAGTTCATCCACCTCTTGCCATTGGGCGCGCTCGTGTTTTGCAATTACAAGCTGCGCGATGCGTTCGCCATTTTCAACTGTAAAAGGTTCATTGGATAAATTTACCAATATTACGCCTATTTCCCCACGGTAATCGGCGTCGATTGTTCCCGGGGCGTTTAAAACGGTCACTCCCTTTTTAGCCGCCAAACCGCTGCGAGGCCTTACCTGAGCTTCATAGCCCACAGGCAGCTCGATAAAAAGCCCTGTTTTGACAATGGCTCGCTCCAGTGGTTTCAAGGTAATCGCCTCTTCAATTGAAGCCCTTAAATCCATTCCGGCTGAAGCTATGGTTTCATAATTGGGCATTTCAAAACCCGACTTGTTGATGATTTTTATGGTCATTTTTTAATGCGTAATAGTTGTTTTACTGCTTGTTTTTCCTGTACAAGTACCAAAGTTAAAAAACCTAACCATAAAGGGATAGTCAACTCATAAGTATTTCTGAAAAAATAAAAACTCAATGCCGAAACAAGCACTGAACCCATCAAATAAATCCCGATTTTTTTAATATCGTATGGCACGGGAAAATACTTCTGACCGTAATAGTAGGAGATCAACATCATACTTCCATAAGCGGCCAGGGTTGCTATTGCAGAACCCATAAAGCTCATTGACGGTATTAGCGTAAAGTTAATGATGAGAGTTATCGCTGCTCCAACTATAGAAATGTAAGCGCCAAATTTGGTGCGGTCAGTCACTTTGTACCACACCGAAAGGTTGTGATAAATCCCTAGGAAAAAGTTAGCCAATAAAATCAGCGGAACAATTTTCATTGCTACCCAATAATCGCTGTCGCGAATAAGGATGATTTTCAACACATCGGCAAAAACCACCACTGTGATTAAAATCACCGCCCCAAATGCAATAAAATAGCGGGTGATGAGCGCATAAGTCTCCGGAGCATTTTTTTCTTTGGCCTGACTGAAGAAAAACGGTTCAATACCCAAACGGAAAGCTGTTGCAAATAGCGTCATAAAAATGGCCAGTTTGTAACAGGCTGCATAGGCCCCCACTGCTTCTTCGGCTATTCCGGGAGGGAGGAGCCAGCCTAACAAAATGCGGTCAAAAGCCTCATTGATTGCAAAGGCAATTCCGGCAATCAATACCGGATAAGCATACCTCATCATTTCCACCCAAAGCGGTTTGCTGAATTTGTAAACCAGATTGAAATAGAATGGCAACAACAATAAAAAGGTCAATGCGCTGGCCGCAACCATCGAAATGAAAATATAGGAAAGTTCAAAACCTTCAATGTAGATAGTATTCCAAAACCCATCCCCGGCAAGTTCCGGTAAGGCCAGTAAAAAAAAGACGTTTAAACCCAGGTTTACGCTAACATTGAAAATTTTTATCACGGCATAACGCACCGGTTTTTCATTGGCGCGCAACCAAGCAAACGGGATGATCACCAAAGCGTCAAGCGTAAGCACAAAAATGGTGTAAGTGACAAACTCAACCGCTATACCCGATAAAGCTGCCAGCCCTTCCCTGAACGTAAACGCTGTTGCTAAAAAGAGTAGCGTTGTAAAAATCAAGGAAATCGTGGAGGTTGAAACAACAGTGCTTTTGTTATTTTCTTTGGTAAAAAACCTAAAAAAGGCAGTTTCCATACCGTAAGCCAAAATCACATTAAAGAGAATAATCCAGGAAAACACGATGGAAATTTCACCAAATTCACTTGTGGGCAATACTGCTGTATAAAGCGGCACTAAGAGAAAACTCAGCATTCGTGGCAAAACCGTTGCCAGTCCGTAAATAAACGTGTGTTGAAAAAGTTTTTTTAAAGCCGCCAAAAGCAGGGTTTTTGAATAGTAAAAGTATTTAAAAACTGCTTATGAACGCAAGGTTTTGACTAATTGTTGTCCACAGGTTTTGAAGAAGGGTAAGACACGGTTTCCTTTTTGGTAAGAGTGAGTTTATAATGAACCGTTTTGCCACTTTTTGCGTAAGTGATTACCGCTTCATCAGGTTTTAGTTGGAAAGGAAATTCGCTGTCCAAAGCCGGCCTGGGATTGTCCATTTCCTTAACGGAATCGCTGTCCAATATCACATCTTCTTTTTGCGGAAAAGTATCGCTTGCGCGAAAAGTTTTAGGGTCGTTTTTATCCTGAATCAATTGGTATTTTTGCTCTCTGAAATAGATGTTTTCCACTTCCACCCCATGAGCAATCTCAGAAAATTGCAATTCAATATATATGCCTCTTCCGGCTTCCTGCACACCGGCCAACCAGTATTGATAAAAAGCTTCTTGAACAATAAACGGCGGGTTTTCTTCAAAAACCGGTTTGTTTGAATTGCAGGAAACGGCAAATATTCCGATAAGCGTAAAAATGAGTCGTGTCATTGTTCAGAATTTATAAGTAATTTGACAATTACTGTGCCGTAAAGGTAATAAAAAACCCTCTCAGGGTTTTGAAGCCAAGGTTTGTAAAAAGAAACCTTCAAAGTTTTTAAATGTCTTTAGAACTTATATCCCAATCCAACAAATAACGTCACTCCTTCAGCTTCTGTAAAATTTCTACTTGTATTAGTCGCTATAAAATAGGGGACACTAAGCATTAAAGAAAGTTTTTCGCTAAGAAGATAGTTTGCTCCTGCACCTATGTTTCCAATGAATAAGGTTTGATTGTCAATTTCTATTGATTTATAATCTGCCATTCCAAAACCAAATCCGGCTTGACCAAAAAGATTCCATTTTTCTTTAAATAAAAAATAGTATTGGCCTGAAGTAATTAGCCCAAAAGATTGAATTTCACGGCCGGATTCATTTTTTATTACAGTGTTGTTTGACACAAAAAGGTTTGTGGCAATTGAAAACTTAGGTGACGCAAAAAACTCAACCCCTACAAGTGAGATTAGTCCAAAATCTTTGAAATCCCCTTTTGTTAAAAAGGGTGCCACTTGAATGTTTACTGACATATCTCCCTTTTGATTTTGGGCAATCCCGGAAAAAGAAAGTAAAAAAATGACCGAAAATAGTAGTATGTGTTTCATAATTTGGTAGTTTTTGTTTCGGACTCAAAAACAATACCAAACAAAAACCCTCTCAGGGTTCAAAACCTTGATAGGGTTGATTTTCTATACCTTCAAGGTTTCTAAACCTTGAAGGTTTATATTAGCATTAGTTATTTAACGCCTCCGCACCTGTGAAGCATTTGGCTTCGCCTAATTGTTCAGTGCTTCCGCACCACCAACAATTTCAAGTATCTCGTTGGTAATCGATGCCTGACGGGCTTTGTTGTAAGACAATTTAAGAGCATCCCTCAATTCAGTAGCATTGTCGGTTGCTTTGTGCATCGCCGTCATTCGTGCACCATGTTCACTGGCAACTGAGTCTCTTATTCCTGTGAATAGTTGTGTTTTTAAACTTTTAGGAATCAACTGCTCAACGATTTCTTCTTTTGAAGGCTCAAAAATATAATCTTGATTTTTTAAAGACGGTGTTTCTTCAGTGTTTTCGATTGGAATTATAGGCAAAAACTGTTCTTTCACAACGATTTGTGTCGCGGCATTTTTAAAGCTATTATAAACCAATATAATCTTGTCATACTTGCCTGAAGCAAACAACTCCATTAGCTTTTCAGCAATAATTGAAACATTTTCAAAATTTAGGTCATCAAAAATTACATTGTTGTTTTCAATGATAGAATGGCCTTTTTTCAAAAGATCATTTCCTTTTTTACCTATTGTAAAGAAATCGACATTTTGATTTTGAAAACCGGCGGCAAGGGTTTTGGACTCCTTATAAATGTTTGAATTGAACGCTCCCGCAAGACCTCTGTTTGAAGTAATAGCAACAATCAACACATTTTTTACTTCCCGTTGCTCGGCATATTTGCTTCCGGCATCGCCTTCTAAGGATGCGCTTAAGGTTTGCAGTAATTCAGTTAATTTATCAGCATAAGGGCGCATAGCCGTGATGGCATCCTGAGCCTTTTTTAACTTGGCAGCAGAAACCATTTTCATGGCACTGGTAATCTGCATCGTTGAAGATACTGATGTAATCCGGTTGCGTATTTCTTTTAAGTTTGCCATAATAAGCCCCTCCCAAACCCTCCCCTAAGGGGAGGGCAATATTTAGAAGTTATTTTTAATTTACAATAATCGTAACTTATATTTCTAATCGAATTTTTAGAGACCCTTCATTCCTCAATACTTAAGTCTCAAGTCTAATTGTATTTTGCCGAAAGTTCCTTTGCTGCATTTGTCAGCGTATCCATCACTTCGTCAGTAAGCTTTCCTGCTTTGATATCGTCAAGGATGTTTCTGTGTCTGGCATTCAAGAACTCGAGGTATTCCACTTCAAATTCTTTTACCTTATCAACAGGAACTTTTCTCAACAGGTTTTTAGAACCTGCATAAATAATTGCCACCTGATCTTCTACAGTAAAAGGGCTGGCTTCATTTTGTTTCAGGATTTCAACGTTACGTCTTCCTTTTTCGATTACGTTGCGTGTAGCGGCGTCAAGATCTGAACCAAACTTGGAGAAAGCTTCAAGTTCACGGAACTGTGCCTGATCAAGTTTTAGTGTACCCGCCACTTTTTTCATCGATTTAATTTGAGCGTTACCACCTACCCGCGACACCGAAATACCCACGTTAATCGCCGGTCTCACACCTGCGTTAAATAAATCTGATTCAAGGAAAATCTGACCATCTGTAATCGAAATTACGTTGGTCGGGATATATGCAGAAACGTCACCTGCCTGTGTTTCAATAATTGGAAGGGCGGTTAGCGATCCGCCACCTTTTACTTTTCCTTTTAAGGGCTCAGGAAGGTCGTTCATGTTTTTAGCAATGGAATCGTCGTTGATGATTTTAGCCGACCTCTCAAGCAATCTTGAGTGCAGGTAGAATACATCGCCGGGGTATGCTTCACGTCCCGGAGGCCTTCTTAAAAGCAGTGATACCTCACGGTATGCTACTGCTTGCTTTGACAAGTCATCATAAACAATCAATGCGGGACGACCTGTATCCCTAAAATACTCGCCGATTGCCGCTCCTGCCATTGGTGCATATACCTGCATTGGGGCAGGGTCACTCGCATTTGCAGCAACAATAGTGGTATATGCCATGGCGCCTTTTTCTTCAAGAACACGAGCAATGTTTGCCACGGTAGATGCTTTTTGGCCAATAGCCACATAAATACAATATACCGGTTGACCGGCGTCGTAAAACTCTTTCTGGTTGATGATAGTATCAATACAGACTGTTGTTTTACCTGTTTGACGGTCGCCAATTACCAATTCACGCTGACCTCTTCCCACGGGAATCATCGCGTCAATTGCTTTGATACCGGTTTGAAGAGGTTCTGTAACAGGCTCTCTGTAAATTACACCGGGAGCTTTACGCTCAAGTGGCAATTCAAAAGTTTCGCCTTGAATGGGTCCTTTACCATCAATGGGGTGTCCAAGTGTGTTTACCACACGACCGGCAATGCCTTCACCCACTTTGATAGAGGCAATTCGCTGTGTACGTTTTACGGTTGAGCCTTCTTTTACCTTTTTGGAATCGCCCAAAAGCACCACACCTACGTTGTCTTCTTCAAGGTTAAGCACAATTCCTTCAAGTCCTGCTCCAAAATCTACAAGCTCTCCATACTGCACATTAGAAAGTCCATACACGCGGGCGATACCATCCCCCACGGTTAAAACAGTTCCCACTTCATCAAGAGAAGCTGATGCTTCAAATCCTGAAAGTTGTTTCTTTAAGATTGCTGATACTTCAGCCGGTTTTACTTCTGCCATTGTATTTAAATATATAGTTAAAGCCGCTTATGGCGTACTTTTTTAATTATATGCTAGTTTAAATTCTTTTCTTAGTTGTTCAAAATTGTTGGCAATACTTGCATCATACTGCATGTCGCCCACTCTCAAAATAAATCCGCCGATAAGAGCCGTATCTACTTTGTTGATTAAAGTCACATCGGTTGCCCCTGTTAATTCTTTTAATTTTTCAAACACTTTTTGTTCAAGGTCTGAGTCCAGCGGAATTGCAGTGGTTACTAAAGCTTCTACTGCACCAATGCTTGTGTTGTATCTCGAAATAAAATTTTCGGCTACTGCTTCAATAAGACTGCCGCGTTTATTGTCGATGAGGATGTCCATTAAGCTTAAAACAACTTCTGAGTTGTTGGCGAACACTTCTTTTAATACAGCTCTTTTGTCCTCTTGCTTAACAATTGGACTTTTGAGCATTAATCGCAATTCTTTGCTGCCCTGAAGTGTTTTCAGCACGCCTTTCATTTCTTCAAAAGTCGCCTTTTGAGTGCCTCTTTGAGTTGAAAGTTCCAAAACTGCCTTTGCATACCTGACTGCTGCTCTGCTCATGAGTTGTTTAGTTTAAAGTTGCTTTACCCAACATCTCCTCAACAAGTTTTTCTTGTTGTCCTTTGTTGGCCAATTCCTGTTTTACAACTTTTTCTGCAATTTCAAGTGATAGTGATGCTACCTGCCCTTTAAGTTCGGCGATAGCGGCTTTTTTCTCACTTACAATGGCTTCCTGTGCCTGAGCAATCATTTTATCTGCGCTGGCTTTAGCTTCATCTTTAGCGTCAGCAATCATTTTGTTTTTAATTTCACGCGCCTCTTTCATCATTGCCTCACGCTCTGCACGAGCTTCTTGCAGGATTCTTTCATTGTCGGCCTGAAGGTTTTCCATTTCGCGACGAGCGGCTTCAGCTGCTGCAAGTGCATTGATAATGGACTCTTCACGAGAGTTTACTGCGCCAAGAATAGGTTTCCAGGCAAATTTCTTTAAAATAAAAAGGAGTATCAGGAAAGTGATTACTGTCCAAAATACGAGTCCAAATCCGGGAGTTATTAGATCCATTTCTTAATGTATTTTAATCATTTAAATTTTTTAAAAACACAGAAACAACCAACCGTTGCTTCTGTGCTTTTATAGGTCTTAACCTTGTAATAAGGCAACAACAACACCAAATAATGCAACCGCCTCAACGAAGGCTGCAAGAATTAGTGCAGATGTTTGAATCTTACCTTGGATTTCCGGTTGACGGGCCATAGCTTCCATAGCCGCTCCACCAATACGTCCGATACCCATTCCGGCACCGATAACTGCAATACCAGCTCCTATAGCTGCAATTCCTGTAATAGTCATAGTTATAAAATTTAAATTAATTAATGATGTTCGTGTTCTTCGACTGCCATACCTATATATAAGGCAGACAATATGGTAAATATATATGCTTGAATTGCGGTAACCACTATTTCAATAACAATAATAAAAAGTGAAAATGCCACTGAAATGGGTGCTACTGCAACCGATTTGAAAATGAAAATCAACGACATTAACGAGAGCACGATGATGTGTCCGGCTGTGATGTTTGCAAACAAACGTATCATCAGCGAAATAGGTTTAGTGAAAATTCCCACTAACTCAATTGGAGCAAGGAATATTTTCATCGGCACAGGTACTCCGGGCATCCAGAATATGTGTTTCCAGTAGTGCTTGTTGCCACTAAAGGTAGTGATGAGAAATGTAAATACCGCCATTGTCATGGTAAATGCAATGTTTCCAGTTAGGTTGGCAGCGTT
>NZ_JCBCCK010000038.1:0-9362 GCF_059864935.1 Planktosalinus sp. | reverse complement strand
TTTGAGAGGCGTTTACTTCAAGTAGTGTATTGGCTTCCTCAGTATTATAAGTAGTGGCAAAAATCCAACCGTGAGAGGCTTTTCTGCCCGGGTGAGCCAAGTCATAGTTAAAACCGGGCATAATAACCTGAAAGGCGTGATTCATTCTACCTGTTTCTGGATCTACTTTAGTAAAAGTTAAAGGCCCTTTAAAGTTACCTTTCAATTCAGCTATTGGCATATCTCTTTGTGGAGAAGGCACGGCAAAACGAGTTCCTGAAATCAGGTACTCAGTATTTTCAGTCAATGCAAAACTGTGGTTGCCGGCACTGTTGGGTACTTCAAGGATTTCTCCGGTTTCAAATGTATCCAAGTCGATACGTGCAATTCTGGGTGTATTGTTTTCGTTAATAAAAACCCATCGTCCATCCAATTCTCCATTGGTTTGTGATAAGTCAGGGTGGTGAGAGTCTCCCCAAGGCACAAAACCAAAAGAAGTATTCAGCATTGCTTTTGTTTCTTCACTGTAGCCATAGCCTTTTTCAGCATCCTGAGAGAATACAGGAATTACTTTAAGGAGTCTTCCTGAAGGAAGTCCATAAACAGACATTTGTCCGCTAAACCCTCCTGACATAAAAGCATACACTTCGTCGTGTTCACCTGGAGCTACATAAACGCGCTCTGCGGCATTCTTACTAAATGCCCCGTTTTTTTTACCTGAGTCACCACCACAGCTGATAAACAAGCCTGCGATAATGAATGAACTTAAAATTAGAGTTATTTTTTTCATCTGTTATAGTTATTGGTTGAATTTTTAATTTTTTGGAAGAATCACACCGTCTACAACGTGTACCCAGCCATTACTTGCTTTTACTGTACCTAAAATTTTAGCACCTCCAACATAAATATCGTCACCATCTTTAGTAACGTCAATATTTTGATTAGATGCCATTCCCAGGTTTCGGCCTCTTTCGACATTGCGTTCAAGCATTTCGATAGGGTAGTTGCCGGGTGCAACGTGATGTTTTAGGATCAAAGCCAGTTGATCTTTGTTTTCGGGTTTAAGTAGATTGTCCAATGTAGCTTTATCAATTTTGTCAAATGCTTCATTGGTGGGTGCGAAGACAGTAAGGGGGCCAACATTGACCAATGCATTTTCAACTTCGGCCGCCTGAACTGCAGCAACCAAAGTGGTGTGGTCTGGTGAGCCAATTGCAATCCGAAGTGCATTGGGCTCTGCGCTTTCATCTTCTATAAAGGCTTGACCTTTGTTAGATGATGAGGCATCTGTAACTTGAGTGGTTGCAGCGTTTTGATTTGACTCTTTTCCATCTTTACATGATGTAAAAAATATCAAAGTAAAAGCCAGCAAGAACACACTCTTTGAGAGAATTGATTTCATAAGTAATTGATTTATATTTGGTTATTTAGTTACAAAACTATCCTATAGACACAAAATAATCTATGATATTTATCATTCCTGATCAACTTGTCTGAAATATTCATAAACAGCCCTGGCTTCATCTTCTTTGATGTTTTGATTTGCCATTACAGCCATGTTTGATTCGATAAGCAATTGCTGGGCAATGGGGTCTTTCTGAATCATTTCTTCAGGGTTCATAATCATGTTCATAATCCATTCCGGTGCTCTAAGTTTTGTCACACCTTGAAGTTTTGGCCCGATAAATTTTTTGTCAATTTTGTGACAAGCCACACACATATTGTCAAAAACCTCTTTGCCTTTTGCGGCCATAGCGGCATCAATGTTATCACTTATATTAACAGATTTTACAGGACCAATTCCTTTGTTTGACATGTCTATCATGTCTTTGGAACTTTTTGCCTGGTTTGTTTTTGGGGCTTCTTTTTGTGTTTGATTTCCTAATTTAATTTCCTGTTTTTCTTCTTTTTCAGAATTGCCACAGGCTGCTAATAGGAGCAGACTTAAAAATAAAACTGAGTTTTTAAATATTTTTTTCATTGGAGTGTAGTTTTTTGGTTTTTAATTTCCGGTGTAAAATTATATGTATAAAAGACCATAAATTATGACTAGAATCATATTGCAGATTTTTCTATCTTTATGGAATCGTAATTTCGGATTATTTTATTAGATAAAATGTTAAATTGAGTATAAGAATTATATAAAGTTTAAGAAAAATGAAAATATTTAAAAAAATACTACTTGTTTTAATTTTGTTAATTATTATTGTTTTTTCAGTCCAGAACAGTGAAATTTATATTTTGAGATTTTTTAGCTGGAGAGTTGAACTGCCTGTTTCCTTATTGGTTTTTTTTGTGTATGTGTTGGGAATGACAACCGGAGGAATCCTTTTTTCAGTTATCAAAAACCTGATGGAACCAGGTGTCAAGAAAAAAATAATCGAGGAAGAAACAGAGGAAAATTAATATGAGTTAAAAAATTACTTCAATACTTTTTCCAAGGGGATTAAATCATTTTGAATGGCAAAGACCACCAATCCTGCAACATTTTTAGAATTGGTTTTCTCTAGCATATTTGTTCTGTGAACTTCGACAGTCCTTGGGCTGATACAAAGCTTGGTGGCTATTTCAGCGGTATTGTGTTCAAGGCAAATAAGTTCTAATACTTCTTTTTCTCGATTAGTTAAAAAGTTGGAATCCAAAACACTTTTTGATTTTAATTTGCCCATCTCAAATTCTTCTTCCTTAATTACTTTTAAGGTTAAACTATTGTAATGGAAGCCTTTAATGTAAACTTTTTTTATGGTTTCTATCATTTCCTGAGGTGTTGTGTTTTTTATGATGTAGGATGACACCCCTTCGTTAATCATATTTATTATAAATGATTTAGAATCATAACTCGATAAGGCTATGACTTTTAATTTTGGATATTCTTTATTTAAAATTTTGGTGGTTTCTACTCCGTTAAGGGTTGGCATTTTAAGGTCCATGAGAACAATATCCGGCCGTGTGTTGCCGCTATCAAGATAATCCAGCAATTCGCTGCCGTTTGAAGCTTCAAAAATGACATTTAGGTTAGGCTCACGATCTAAAATGAATTTTATCCCGCTTCTAAAGAGTTCTTCATCGTCAACAAGTATGATTTTTATTGTTTCTACCATAATTAAATTTCGATTTGAACTTCTATGCCTTTGTTTGTTTCAGAAGCTATTTTATAAGTTGCCCCAATTATAGATATGCGGCTTTCAATGTTTTTCATTCCCAAGCCTTTTTGATTTTCCAAATCATTTGTATCAAATCCGCAACCATTGTCTTTATATAGTAGTTTGGCGCGGTTATTACTTTCAGTAAAATGAATCAGTACTTCTGTGGCCTTCCCATGTCTAATGGAGTTGTTTATAAGTTCCTGGAGTATCCTGAAAATATGCAAATGATTTGTAACGGGAATTTTTGTAAAGTCTGATTCGTTCTTGTATTTAATATTTAATTTCCCCGTTTTATTAATATCATCTGCAAGTTCGGTAATTCCGGCATTCAAACCAAATTTATCCAATACGGGGGGGAGCAAATCATGAGCTATGCGTCTGGAACTTTGTAGTACTTTGCTGGTCAATTCAAGTATGGTATCTGAAATTTTTTCCTGTTCAGATTGATCAAGACCAGGGGTTTTAAGCATATGGCAATTGATGGTTACCACATTTAACCCGGAACTGATATCATCGTGAAGGTCCTGTGCTATTCTGTTGCGTTCTTTTTCCTGGGTGTTTATTACAGCATTAATAAGTGTTTTTTGATGCTCTATTTCTAAATCACGGTTTTTGATTTCTTGCTCGATTATTTTTTTTCTTGAGTAATACACAAATATTAATATGGCGAGACTCATTAGTAAAAAAGCTGAGAAAATGTAAATAACAGCAGAAATTATGTCAGCACTTTCATATTCCATAAATCAATTTTTTCTTATCTGTTTTTTCTTTATTAAAATACAACTGAAACCATTCTATAAAGATAAGTAATAGAAAAATAGTGTAGAGGATATTATTGATTTCAAAGTTAATGGATTGAAGATCTGCAATCACAGCAAGGTTTCCCACTAAAAACAACACTGTACTTCCAAACAAATAAACAAATAAACCTATGTTAAAAAAGAAGAATGTTTTTTTAGCAGAAAGCATGTTGTAAAAATGAAACAAAGTATATATTATCAATAAATATGAAGTGAGGAATATTTCTAAATTATTGAATTTAAAATAGGTTTCAGGGCTTATTGTGTATTGGATTCCCAATACTAAAAGACAAAAAATCACACTGTATTTTATCAATGTCTTTTGAATTGATTGAATACAAATAATGTAGTAAAAATATCCAAGTATAATTAATTGAAAAATAAAATAGAAATGTGAAATGTGCAAATTATAATTACCATTAAAGCCTAGCCAGGCTGCATATAGTTGAATCCCCAGTATCGTTAACAGATAGATCATAAGGATGGTATGCGTTTTCTTTTTTGTTTTGGCAACAAGCACAACAAACAGCAGGACGTTTACTAACAATAAAAAAATTGGTAAATTAATGGCAAACTTCAGAAATTCAATCATAATAATGGGGATGAAATTTGATTGTAGGACATTGAATTGAATGAAATTTTACCAATAGATCTAATTTGAAATATAGGGTTCCTTATTATTACAGTAAGGAGGACATGGTTTGGAGAAATCATAAATATAATAACCGTTTGACTCATCAATCAAATCATTTCCCTCGGCGTCTACGCCTACTATAATTAACCTTACTATATCTGTATCATCAATGCCCATATATGTTCTCACATCAACAGCTTCGTCAGGCTCCAAAGCTTGTGTGACGTCAATTCCGGGTATTAAAAAGGCGGTAATATTTGGTGTTTCTCCATTTTCTTGAGCATTTTTCCAACGCTTAGCCCATTCTTGAGCCATCTCAAAACTAATTGTATTTTCCATAAGTTCTAATTGTTAATTTGGTTAAATTAGGAATATAAAGATATTATAAATCTGTAAAAAATTGATTATTTAATAGCAGTTATGTGAATTTTATTTAATTTAACTGACTTAATTGTAAAATTTTATTTGTGAAATCAATTGGCTTCCTGATACTGTTTTTTTCAATAGTTAGTTATTCTCAAGGCAATTACACTAGTGATGAAGCTCTAAAACTACAAAAACAATTAATTGATTCCGCTGGTTTATATAAATACACACTTGAGACCAATAAATACATCACATACAAATTCAAGGCTCTGGAATTAATGCCTTACATTGAAAATAATCATAAGCACAAACTTATATTTCATGCACTGTTTGCTTTACGCTTAAATCAACTGGGATTAGTAAAAGAATCTATTCGACAGTCAAATGAGTTTTTTAATTATTACGACAAGTATGAAAGTGAACTTAATCCCCGGGATAGAGATAGTTTATTTAATTATACGGCGTTTAATTACAGCCTGTTAGCTTCAGGATATTTAAAGGTTAATATGCCTGACAGTGCCGCTGTTATTTATAAAAAAAACATAGCGTTTACAAAACCCCACCTTTCCAAATACACTGTATCTGCTTTAAATAATTATGGGTTGTTTTATTACAATATATCGAAAGATTTAGACTCAGCATTGTTTTATTTTTATGAAGCAAAGAAAGTTGCCGAAAAACATTTCATAGAAGAACATATCTATGGAAGTGTTATTGACAACATAGCCGATATGTATTTAGAAACCAATAAAATTGAAGAAGCCGGCAAACTGTACAAGCAAAACTATGCTTTTTATAAAATTACCCCCCATGTTGAACATGACTTTTTACCTATTGATTATCACCGGTTGATCAGTGCCGGGGCTCAATACGTAGAAACACAATTGAAGCTTGGAAACCTTAAAAGTGCAGAAGAAGTCTTAAATGATATGCCCAATTATTTTAATCCACTACTTGAGCCCACGGGTATTATAGAGTACCTGACAGCCAAAGAAAAATTTCACCTGAGCAAAAATGAGCACTCAAAAGCATATGAGACATTGCATAAAAAAAACCAATTAATAGATAGCCTCAATAGAGTAGAAACCGAATCTAAAGCAAAACTTTACGCAACTTTTAACGACATAGCCGTTGATAGAATTCGTGCAAGTTTAATAATGGAAAGACAGCAACAGGAAGAACTTGTTAGAAGACAACGACTCACGTTTTGGATTGCAGTTTTAACCTTGTCGTTAATCCTTTTTTTTCTGTTCTACTTATACCAAAGAAGAAAACAATACCTAATCATTGCTGAACAAAAAGCAAAAAATATTGAACTTCAAAACCAACAACTCAACAATGAAATTAATTTAAAAAAACGAGACCTGTCTGATTTTGCCATAAACCTCTCACAAAGCAATGAATGGGCAAAAGACCTATACAAACAATTGGAATTTATAAAAAGAAGTAAAGGAAGGTCGCGTAAAAAGTTATTGGATAAATTTGATCAAGAAATTAAAAATAAAATTGCATTTAACAGTGAAACTGAAAAGTTCTACAATAAACTGGATTTGCTCAGTGCAGATTTTTATGAAAAACTAAACCAAAACTTTCCGGATTTGACCAATAATGAACACAGATTATGCTCATTAATTCGACTTAAAATTGACAGTCATGAAATTGCCACGTTACAAAACATTACCGTTTCTTCACTAAACACTGCCCGTTATCGCCTTAGAAAAAAATTAAACCTGTCAGAAAATACTGATTTGAACGATTTTATTCAAAGTTTATAGACGATTGTATATCCCTGTTAAACAGATATATGTATTACTATACAGTATTGCCTGTCTATTAATTGTCTATTTACATAATTGTGATTGTACAGAAAAATACTTCTACATTTAATCATCAAAAAAAACACTTTTTTTTCGTCCCCACTAAAGTTACATATCAAAATTTATTTTTTAACAAACAAAAAATTATTTATTATGAAAACAACACTATTAGCTTTATTAATTATTGG
The DNA here is from genome assembly GCF_059864935.1 of Planktosalinus sp. NCBI lineage: Bacteria > Pseudomonadati > Bacteroidota > Flavobacteriia > Flavobacteriales > Flavobacteriaceae > Planktosalinus > Planktosalinus sp. Next base: position 2,432 of record NZ_JCBCCK010000038.1, on the reverse strand, counting down.
GGCAACTAATTTTATCTATGCCCAAAATGAAATTGCATACCTGAATGTGGATATTGAAGAATCCATGACCAAGTCATCTAAGGAAAAACTATTATTAAATGAAGGGTATTTTCATTCATTCAAAGAAAATCTGCTTCCTCAACGAGTCAAAGAGTTTCAAAAAATTGTTGCTGCTTATGATATTAAGCAGGCTGACGTCTATTCCGAAAATGGGAAATCAACTTATACTGTTGTTTTTGCCGAGGGTAATAATGTTATCAGAGCAGAATATGATCAAAACGGTAACATAATTAAAAGCAATGAAAAATTTCAGGCAGTAAGCCTTCCATACACTCTAAGCAAAAAAATCATAAAAGACAATCCCGGCTGGGGATTTGACCGAGTAGAATGCAACATCAATTACAGCCAGGAACAAGTACCGGAAATAACCTATAAAGTTGTAATTAAAAACGGCACTAAAAAGAAAACCATATCGATTGATGCTTCAGACTTTATGTAGTCACATTATTTATCCCCATAGGTTTTTAATTAGCAACCTGATGCAGGTGGTTTAAGCCACCTGCATTTTTTTGTAAACAATTGATAATGATGTAAATAACTGCATGTATTTAATATTTTTATTACATTTGGTGGTATCATCAAAAAACATTTATTTATGAAAACTTTACTGATTTTATTTGCAATGTGCTTGTTTGCCTCAGGGCAAGGATTTGCACAAAATGCTGGCGATGAGGCCGCCTCCGACGAAAATAACCTCAAGACCTATGTTATTGAAAGGGAAGTGCCCAACGCAGGTAAATTAACCGCAGAAGAATTAAAAGCCATTTCTCAGGGTTCTTGTGAAGTTTTGGAACAAATGGGACCGAAAATCCAGTGGCAGCACAGTTTTGTTACCGGCGATAAAATTTATTGTGTATACAAAGCCGAAAACAAAGAACTGATTGAAGAACACGCCAAACGTGGAGGGTTTCCTTCAAACGTAATCAGCGAGGTTGCGGCTATTATCAGCCCGGCAACGGCTGAGCAGTAGGTCTTTTCCCTAAGCAATAAAGCCACGCGTCTTTACAGATGGTTATAGTTGCATTGACTATAAGTTAAGGTATAGTTATAGAGAAGCTGTTTACTCGTTTTTATTGTAAAGAGTATCAGGTTTTGTCAACTTTAATACATCAGTCATCATTTTCACATAGACGGCTTTTTTGCCTCGGGTGGCGATGGGAAATACCAACATTTCAGGATTGTTTTGTAATATCTTAACGGCATCTTCGGTGCTGAGGGAGGCGTTTTTATCAAACTTTTCCTGAAAAACGGGATGTTCTTTTTCAAGAAAATCTGTTACTTTTCCACCCAACATTTCAGCAAGTTCAACCCATTGCGTGCCTGTTACTTTTGTTTTCTTTATGTTTATGGCATTAAGTTTAGCATCAGAGGATTCTGCATATGCCAAAGCTTCTTTTGACAATTTGTGGTCAGGATAATAATAAAAATTCAATTGTCGTTCACTCTCTGAAAGTACTCCCATTTTGTCTTGATTAGTCTTGTTGGCTTTATATGTTTAAAAGCTTAAAATTACAACTTTTGATAGATTGTACAAACTGCTTAACACCACTTTAAGTAAAGAGTCGTTAAAAACATGTACCTTGAAACTTAATATTTTAGATTTCAAAATATGCAGCAAGAACAATTAAACAATCCTTTGCACGGCATCACACTTTTAAAAATGCTTGAATTTTTAATTGAAAAATACGGCTGGGAGACCCTTGGCGAAAAAATCCCAATAAAATGTTTTACCCACAATCCATCCTTAAAATCAAGTCTGGTTTTTTTGCGTAAGACTCCCTGGGCTAGGGAGAAGGTGGAACGATTGTATCTAAGAAGTATATAAAAACCCTCTGTGAACCTCTGTGGAAGCTCTGTGTAACTCTGTGGTAAAGCTTTACCGCCAAGTTCCACAAAGAAGCGCAAAGGGCCACAAAGAAATTCTTATTCATTTAATCAAACCCCTCATCTTCCATTTGTAGCTTAAAATCATACTGCAAATCTTCATGCAGGGTTACTAATAATTTATGCACCAAAGCCAGCTGTCTGTCAAGGATGTTTTGAAGGGTTTTGTCTTTTTTTATTGAAGTGGGCATATTTTTAAGCTGCACGCAAAAATAGAGGAGGAGTTCCACTTCGGTTTCTTTCTTCAGCGAATAGCGGATGTATTTTTTCAGGTTTTTTAGTATTTTCCGGATACTCTTCCGCATCCAGTAATAGTTTTTGGTATTGATGGCCTCCAGTTGTGCATCCACTTCACGCTTTACGCTTTCAATATACCCGCTTTCATCCTGTGCCTCAAACAGCAGGTAGGTGAGGAACTCTTTGTTTTCTTTTTTGAATTTGGCCAGACGCAAGCAAAGCTCCAATAACTCATCAGTAGAGCGGTATTG
>NZ_JCBCCK010000036.1:0-6224 GCF_059864935.1 Planktosalinus sp. | reverse complement strand
TATGAGTTGTTCTGCTTTGTCTTTAACCGTTTCAAACTGCTTATTTAAAGTGTATTCAGCGTTTTTACGCCGCGGGTGATCCCGGGGGGGCATCCCGTTTGGATAGATATTGTCTCCCAGAAACAAGACAATTTTATCTTTGGAACCTTTGTCCTTTGTATATGCTTCAAAAGCCTTTAGGGCATCTGTTGTTTGTTGATCATCTATATACCCACCATCACCAAACAGGTAGAATGTTTTTAGGATTGTTTGTTTCTCTTTATTTTCGACGGTAATTTTTGAATTTCTGTATTGGGACTGATAAGTAGCACAACCAGAAAATAGTATCAATACAAGCAGTGTAAATGTGTGTGATTTTACCATAGAGCCTAACAAATGAAAATAGAATATTAAAGTTAGTTGAAATTTGTATGCTAAATTAGTGGGATTTTAATTAATTTTAATAAAAAAATACAATGAATTCAATCGTTGAAAAAGCAGACCGGTTTGTTTTTGAACTCTTTAAGGAAAAATTACCCACTACTTTTGTTTATCATAACTACACCCATACCAAAAGAGTCGTAAAAAGTGCTCAGGAAATTATTGACAATACCCAAGCCTTGACAGATACAGACAAGGAAATTATCTTGCTGGCTGCCTGGCTGCACGATACCGGCTATACAGTAAGTCTTGACGACCATGAAACACATAGTATTCAGATTGCCAAAAAGTTTCTGGAGACAGAAGGTGTCAAACAGGATATAATTAAACAAGTTACAGCTTGTATTGAAGTAACTAGGATGAAAGTTTCTCCCCAAACAAAATTAGAACAAGTCATTAAAGATGCCGATTGTTCTCATTTTGCAAAAGATTACTTTAAAGAAACCTCTGAGCTGTTGCGGCAGGAATTAATTCTTCATAATATTCACAGCTGCACTCCGTCTGACTGGCTTCAGGAAAACATTGTAATGTTGACCAAAAACCATCGTTTTTATACAGACTATGCCATCAAAAATTGGACGACTGGTAAAAATGAAAACCTTCTTGGTTTATTGAACCAAAAAGTGAAACAGTCTAAAAGCGAAAAAAAGGAAGCTTTTAAAGCTAAAATAAAAAATGAAAACCCTGAGCGTGGCATCCAGACATTGTATCGGGTCACACTAAGAAATCATTTAAAATTGAGCGATATAGCTGACACTAAAGCAAACATTTTACTTTCTGTAAATGCAATTATCATTACTGTAATCATCTCCGGATTGGGTTCTAAATTCGACAACCCTTCAAATGCACATTTGCTCTTGCCAACTTTTATCCTAATGCTTTTTAGTGTGGCATCCATCATAGGAGCGATACTTTCAACCAGACCAAACATCAGCAGCGGACGTTTTGACAAAGAAGATGTGCTTGATAAAAAAGTGAACATACTTTTTTTTGGAAATTTTCACAAAATGCCTTTTCAGGATTTTACCTGGGCTATGAATGAAACCATTCAAAAACGAGAAGATATATATGAAGCTCTGAACAAGGACTTGTTTTCACTGGGAGTTGTGCTGAACAGAAAATATAAATTATTGCGCGTTACCTATATTATCTTTATGCTGGGCATTATTTTATCGGTGCTGGCTTATATTATTTCATTTTCAACTCTCTAAACAACAGTTGAGAAAAAAACTTATAATCAAGAATATGCGATGCATTGTTTGCTTAGAAATCAATAAGCTATTTCCACTCTTAAAGCCTGAAGACCTGTGACACCCTGAAGATTTTCGATTTCAAAATGCTCTATTTTATTAGCCAGGTAGTTGGTGGCTTGTAAAAAATGGATGTATTTTTTATATTCCAGACCATCCTCTTCGTTAGAATAAACAATAACAATTTTCCCTTTTTCAGTGATGCGTTCCTGCGTATTTTTAATGTGGGCTTTGTCAATGCGTTTCTTTATGATTTCATAGCGTGCATTGTAACTGCCATCGATGTCAAACTTTTTCTCATCCATACGATATTGAATAGAAATGGCTGTATTGTAAACCAATATTAATGAGGCCGCATTCAAATCAGAATTAATGGCTTCTTTTACTTCATAAAATTTGCGCTCTAGCTCACACATAGTTTTTAATTGCCACAAACGTAAGTTTTGTAAATGAATGATGTGAAATTTTTGTTTTGGAGAAATGGTATTTCCAACGTACATATTGTGGTCTACACCGTCAGTTTTATAGCGTTCAAAATAGTGAGGAAAAATTTCCTGTGCTTTAGATTGTTTGTCATCAAGCAATTCACTTAACTCCCTGTTAAAGGTTGCAATGTCATTATCAAATTTAGCACGGTGTTTTTGGTTGTCTTTAAAATTGTTTTTAACACAGTTTGAATATTCCTCTATAAGTTTTCTGTCAGAGAAGTTGTTTTCAGTAAGATGCTCAATCAATGGGGTCACTTGTTTTTTGAGAAAATTAATGACAACTTGTTCCGTTGAAGTTGTGAAAATCGCAATAACTTCTTCCCGAACAGATTGGACTTGAAAAAGTTTTTCATTAAAGATTTCGGTGTTTTTTTCTTTAGCGGCCTGAGTGATAATTTTTTCTGCAAGAGTAAGTAAATAAAACAAATCATCTTTGATGGCCTTATTTCTGGCTTCTGAAGAACCTATGATATCTATTTGACCAAACAGTGGATAAACATCCTGAAAAGCAATGTCATTGAAAACGGCATGACCGGTAGTATCTTTTTCTTTAATAAAACGCCGGGCTTCTTCTTCAAATACCCATAAAACACTGGGGTGAATGGAGGTGCATTCGTTTTGAATAACTGCCTTGATACGGTCTTCATAGGCCGTAATCTTGCGGCTCATGGTTGTTGCTATGTAGGGGATTACATCGTTTAGTTTGTAGACATTGACTTCGTTCAATGCGTTTTTTTGATGTGATACAATCTCAAGCACCCCCAATAGCTTTTCTCCTTGTGAAATGGGAGCCAGAATGCAACTTTGTATGTTGTTCCTCTTTAAGCTACTGGACAAAAAATTTCCACCACTATTTTGGTAGTAGGCGTCCACACTACTAATAACGTAGTATTCTTTTTTCCTGATCAAAGCCTCATAGGTTGATTCACATAAACCGGTCAAACAATCTTTGTGCGTATTGTCATCCAGAATAAAATTGGGCACATTGAGGATGTCAAACTCACTCAGGCTTTCGTTGTTGATATCAAACCGCGTAAACCCCACACGAATGTCTTCTACCTGAAATAAAATCCGAAAAACCGAGGTGAATTTGCTCAGTAAAAAGTTAGAATCATCCTCTGTGAGAAGGGTAGTCTTGAGTGATGAAATAGCCTCATCTATAGTCACGTCAATCAAGTTGACAATAGTAATGCCTTTCATGATATAGCTGCCGGGAGGAAACTTTTCTTTCCAAAAATCCACGTCCTTGATGTTGCCCAATAAAAGATCGATGTCTTCCTTGGTTATTTTTGGGGCCTTTTCAGTTACAACAACATCAGTTAAATCAATGTTGTAGTTCACCTTAAAATGCCTGACGTCACCATTTTGAGCATCAATATTTGCATATAGAGGCATATTAAAGTCGGTTTGCACATTATAAATCTTTTGTAAAATAAAGGCACAATGCATCTGGAATAAAAACTCCGGATTAAAGTCTCTTACTACAAGCTTAAAATGGGTTCCGGCGTTGTCTAATAACCGCTGAAAGCGCTTGGTTGGATAATATATTTCTTCGTCTAAAGGGAAAGATAAAGCTTTGATTTCATTGTTGGTCATGGACTCCGGAAACAAAAACTGTAGCAGTGCTTTTAATTCGCTATGGTAGTCGGTTAAATCTTCAAAATGAAAAATGTCGTCTTTATCTTTTAAAGGTTGGATAAACGCAAGCAACTCGTCCAGGTATTTTTTTTCAAAAGGCTCAATATCGACTCTATGAGCCTTTTCTTCACAAATTGCAATAAGTTTGTGAAAACTAAGTACATGTTGAAATGGAGACAAAGAAGTCAATGTTTTCATAACCGGGATGTGTCTTTAATTTGAAGGTAAAGTTATTTTTTTTTAATGAAATATGAGAGGGGTTTTTAATTTACATCATTTATAGTCGAACTGTTTTCTATGAGGCAAGGATACCCTGCTGCTTCATAAGTTTTTCTGCTTTTAATATTGTTGGACTTGATTCAATGTTGAAAGGCATATAAAGACAAACATCGGCATATACCCTATTTAATTGAGTAATTTAATAAATTATTCATGTCAACAACCAAAAAATAGTACTCAAAGCCGAAACAGAAAATCTTTTTGATGAAAACTATTCCACTTATGCAGATTGGAACAACATTCCGCGTCCACACAGGAATGTGTATGCCAATTTGGTGTATGCTCTTTAATTGCTTAGAAATAAAATTAATCCAATATAAAGTCCACCGCCAGTTGCGCATGCAGTTGTGTAGTATCCATCACCGGCAGATGAAAATCTTCTTGTGAAAGCAGCATCGGCAATTCGGTGCATCCCAGGATGATTCCGTCTGCTCCTTTACCTTCTAAAACTTTCATTTGCTGAATAAAATAGTTTTTGGCTTCAAGAGTGAATTTTCCTTGTGTCAAATCTTCAGAAATATAACGGTGAATTTCACCAAAATCCTTCCGGTCTGCATAGACTGTTTGTATCCCAAAATTTTTATCTAGTGTAATGATTTAGTATTAGTCGAACTATTTTTCTTCTTTCCATCATAAGTCCACTCAAAAGGCTTAGCTCTTTCTTTGTTATAGGTTTCAATATACTGAATTATTTGGTTGGTTAATTGCTTTTTGCTATGCCACACTGCACCTTTTAAAACATCTTTAGAGAAAATGTTAAACCATATTTCGATTTGATTTAGCCATGATGAATATGTTGGTGTAAAGTGTATTGTTATCCGTTGTTTCGACTCTATCCATTGTTTGACATCCTTATGCTTGTGAACATTCAAATTATCTGCAATTATATGAAGATGCTTATATGGATATTTCCGGTATATTTTCTTTAAAAACTTTAGAAAGTTCTGCGAATTGTTTCTGTCCATTGTATCTGCGGTGATTTCACCGTCATGCACAGAAAGGGCAGCAATTAAAGATACGGTACCATGCCTTTTATAGGTAGCAGTCAATCGTTTTGGGTTTCCCTCTCGTAAAGGAAGTCCCGGCTGGGAGCGGTCTAAGGCCTGTATTTGTGTTTTTTCATCTACAGACAATACCAAAGCATTTTCAGGAGGGTTCATATATAATCCAACGACATTTAGCATTTTCTCTTCGAACTCCGGGTCAGTACTTTTTCCACACCAATATTCAACCTTGTGCGGCTTAAGGTCATGGGATTTTAATATTCCTTGCACTGTGCTTTGGCTCATACCAAGTTCTTTGGCTATTCTGCGCTGGCTCCAGTTGGAATACCCACCTTTTGGCTTTGAGCATGCCTTATTTATTACACGTGCCTTGTCTGCCTCAGAATAAACAGCCGGTTTTCCAGGTCTGGGCGCATCTTGTAGGCCTTCAATACCCGACTTTATAAACCGTCTTTTCCACTTTGCGATAGCCTCACGGCCTACTTTTAATTCGGCCTTAACCGAATCATAACTATGCCCATCATTTAACATCAAAATGATCTTTGAACGCACAACCGATCTGTGATCAGCACTGTGTGCCCGGGATGTGGTGACTAATGTTTTGTAGTCATCCTCGCTCAATTGTAGTGTTTGTCCTTTTCTTGCCATACGACAAAGATAACAATAATTCGCTTATTTAAAAATCTTTACACTAGTTTAAATTGCTTTTTAGGCAGCCCCATTTCATTAACAGGCCATTCAAGCCTATTTTTTGATTTCATCAAGAATTTCTTTTGAACCACCAACACCTTCACGTATGGCTTTTCTGAGTGATTCAGCATTTTCATCGCCAAATTCTTTAGCAGCCTCAAGAGCTGCAAATATGGCTTGCTTAGTGGCAGAAAAGGTGTCTCCACCCACTTGCTTCACACCGTTTGGATAACTCGGACTAAATTGTGCCAGTGATTTCGGTCGGTTAGTGCCAGGCATTTCGGTTCAAATTGTGCCACTTTTGGCTGGTGGGTGAATCCATAACGGTTCGTTTTGTGCCAGTTGTTTCGGTTCGTTTTGTGCCACTTTGAAAGATCAAGTAAACATTACCTTGTCGCTTAAAAAAAAGCGATATGGCCAACACACTTGATCCAATGGACTTAAAACAAATTATT
>NZ_JCBCCK010000196.1:0-1708 GCF_059864935.1 Planktosalinus sp. | reverse complement strand
TTACTTTATTGTTTTCTAATTTATATTCCTGTTTTGATTCAGGGCATACTGCTATGTTATTTTCATCAAAGTTTAATTTGTGTCCATATTCGCTCACCCACCCTATTTGCTTTGCTGGATTTCCTACTACCAGTGCAAAATCAAGTACTTCTTTTGTCACTACTGCTCCTGCTCCAATAAATGCAAATTTTCCAATATCATTCCCACAAACTATAGTAGCGTTTGCACCAATAGATGCTCCTTTTCTTACAGTAGTTTTTGAATACTCACCTCTTCTGTTAACAGCACTTCTGGGGTTGATTACATTGGTAAAAACCATAGACGGTCCTAAAAAAACATCGTCTTCACAAATGACACCGGTATAAATGGAGACATTGTTTTGAACTTTTACATTGTCTCCTAAAACTACTTCCGGAGAAATAACAACGTTTTGACCAATATTGCATTTGTTGCCAATCACAGCTCCGGGCATAATGTGTGAAAAATGCCAGATTTTTACATCTTCTCCAATTGTACAGCCTTTATCAATAACTGCTGTCTCGTGTGCGAAATATTTCATTGGTTATTATTTATTGTTTTTAATGGCATATTCGCTTGTTCGCTTATTTGCGTATTCAAAACCCCACAAAAATCCAACACCACCTTATCCTGTGATATTTGGAGTTGTTTAAATTCTTTATGCGCCACCAAAAAAACAATGATGTCTGCCTTTTCAACAGCCTCTTTATAGTCGGTCAATTTAAACACTTTATGGCTTTTGATATTGGGCTCCACGATAAAGTAATCTTCATCACGAGAGTCTTGCAATACTTTTTGCACGATGTATTTGGCCGGGCTTTCGCGCAGGTCGTCAATATCGGGTTTAAAGGCCAACCCCATCAGGGCAATGGCGGGTTTTCGTCCGTGTTGTATTTGAAATTCCAGCTTGGCCACCTTGATTTGCTCTGCACACCAAAACGATTTGTAATTGTTGATTTCACGGGCCTTCCCAATCAATTGGCTTTCCATGGGGTAATCGGCCACGATGAAGTAAGGGTCCACAGCAATGCAGTGCCCCCCCACCCCACAACCGGGCTGCAGGATGTTTACCCTTGGGTGTTTGTTTGCCAGGCGTATGAGTTCCCAAACATTGATATCGGCTTTGGCACAAATCAAGGAGAGTTCGTTGGCAAAGGCAATCTGCACATCACGTGAGGAGTTTTCCACCAGTTTGCACATCTCGGCAGTGCGGGCATTGGTCTGGTGCAAGTCGCCTTTTACAAATTGACGGTAAAAGTGGGTTGCTTTTTGGGTTGCGGCTTCATCAAGTCCTCCAATCACGCGGTCGTTGTGTACCAATTCATACATCACGTTGCCGGGAAGCACGCGCTCCGGGCAGTAAGCAATGTGAACCTTGCCTTTAAGCTCCGGGCGGGCTTCATAAATAAGTGCCGCCATTTTTTCTGTGGTCCCTATGGGTGAAGTGGATTCAATGATGTATAAATCACCTGCTTTTAACAAGTGTATAATGCCTTTGGTAGCAGCTTCAACAAAGGAGATATCCGGTTCGTTTTTGGCTTTAAAAGGCGTGGGCACCACAATCAGGTAGGTGTCTGCTTCAACGGGCGTTGTTCCTGCTTTTAAGAACCCGTTGCTTACCGCCTTTGAAACAATACCATCCAGCTCCGGTTCCACAATATGGATTTTCCCTGCGTTGATGGTATCAACT
>NZ_JCBCCK010000251.1:0-1135 GCF_059864935.1 Planktosalinus sp. | reverse complement strand
TATCCGGTTGCAACTGGTTTTTGATTTACCGGTAAGGATTTGTAAATCTCTCCAATTGAAAGAGGAAGATAAACCTATTTCATCAACTAAGATTTGATAATAGTTTCTTACGTTCTGTGATACATTAAGGGTTTCCGAAGCAAATAACGGGCTTATTAGCATTAATGCTGTGGCATAATCTTCTCGTTGGCTTATGTAGTTGCCGTCTTTGTCTTTAAGCCTGTAAAGCTTGTTTATTATCGTCAGGGAGTGTACCAGTGATTCAAATAATATTCTCACATCGTTTTGTAGAAAACTATCGCTTTCTATCTGCACAGATGGGTCGTGTACCGTGGTGGCATTGGGAAAGAGGTTCTTCAGGGTGATGACTAAAGCGGTTATTTTTTGATAGCGACATTGCATGTTTTTTCATTTTCCTCCTTAACACTTTTTTGGAATGCGGAATGCCAGAGGGTATTCGTAGTCATAGTAAGGGTTCTGGCGTTCCAACTGGCATTCCAAAGGGGTGGAATACCAGACTATAACCAAAAACCATTTTTAAAGGTCATTCAATTGATTATAAAGATATTCTTTGATTTGCTCACGTAGTTTTACCACATTGTCCCAATAGCTGATTCTATATTTCAAGCCCCTGTTTTGGTAACCGCCACTTACTGATATATATTCCAAGTCAATTAAAACATTTAAATGCCTGTGAAGCCCTGTATTGCTTACCCCTGTTGCTTGTCGTATTTCTCGCCGTACAAACTCGTATTGCTGCGGATTTTCCTTTTGTAAAACATATTCTTTTAAGCTTTCAAAGAACTGCCGCAGTGAGCCATCCAGTTCATCTACTTTCAAAAAAATACTGTCAAACATGATTTCTACGGCCACTTTCAAGTCCTCCGGTTCTGTGATTATTCTGCCTTGCCCGTCTCGCTTTCTTTGGTATTGGTGGATTAGGGTGACTTGCTTTACAAAGCTTAAAAACAACTCGTGTAAGCGTCTTATTTTGTGGGCTTGGGGTGGTAGTTTTATTTTATCGGCGTACGGATTGATTACTTTTAAGGGTTTTAACATGCGGATGCAGTTTTGCAAAAAATCCCTGGCCTCTTTTTCTTTTTCCTTATCTGCTATTCCGCTTGCTGCTTTACTC
>NZ_JCBCCK010000492.1:0-4282 GCF_059864935.1 Planktosalinus sp. | reverse complement strand
CTGACAATGGAAGTCACCATAGTGGTTTCCCGAGGTAGTGACGGTGATAGAAAAACTGCTACCTTGCGTCATGGGTTAGGAATTTTAGAACCCAAAACCCACCGAAAAGTAGAATTTATCACCGAGGAAGTCCTCCCGTTTAAAAACGAATTTCTACTCAGTTTTTTTGCAAATGGCAAACTGTATGACCGCACTTTTGTTTTTGAACCTTACAGCATAAAAGATGAAAATTTAAGTGCAATCCCTTTGTTGGAGGGTGAAGGGGTGTTGGCTGTTTAAAATTACAATCAATCCATTTCAATATGCCCCACTTCTTCATTCCCGTAATATAAAATAAAGAAGGATTCTCTTTCAAATTTCTTAACAGCAAAAAAGGCATCAGCTATAAATGATGTCATAGTAATAGGGACATAATAAGTTTCAGAAACAATTGGGTTATTATTTGTGCCAAAATTTATTTTGCAAGCAATATTTTCGTAATCATTAAAGCTGAAATTATAAAATGTGTCTTTAATACTTGGGTCATAATCAGGAACATTTTGATAAGAGCGGCCTCTATTGTTCAATAATTTAGCCTTTAACAGCTCTCTGCCTTGATAAGTAGGAACTCCTATTGAAAACGGTTTGTACCCTACAAACTCTACCATTTTGTATCTCACTTTATTAACAGTATCAAGCAATGATAATAGATTAACATCAACATCCTTCTTGTTTAACGACCTAATTCTAGACCTTATCATTATTTTTTTTAAGCCATCTCCTTTTACTCTTACATTTTGTTGTGTATAAAAAAGTGTAGGTGCAATTTTTGCTTTTTTTAATTCAATAGTTAAACTATCACCGATAGATACTTTTTGAGCAATTGAAAAGTTAGTGCTAATTAAAATAACGAAACAAATATAAACGACTCTTTGCATAAGGATTAACGATTTAATATTTGATTTAAAGGCACTTTAACTCCTATGTAATATGAAGTTCTAAAAATTTCGTCTTTTATAACTTTAGTAAATGAATTATGTATTCCAACATCAATAATAAATAACTTTGGGAACCTATAATTCAGCCCTATTTTGAATGGAATATCAGTTTTTCGAACTTTATCATTTAACTCTTCATTTTCATAGTCAGGTGTTTTAAGCATATAGGCAATTCCGGCACCGAAATTTAAATATAATTCACTGTTTTTTATTAATGACATTGATCCATAAGGAATAAAACTAATTGATGTGAACTCAGTATCTTTTAAATCAGTTGATGTGGTTTTTCCATAGAACAATTCAGCTGCAATTGCTATTCGTTCTTCCAGAAAATATTGAGCAAAAACACCAAAGCTAAAATTTGTTTCAAATCCTGTAGATTTTGTCCCCTGCCCACCCATTTCGCCAACTATAAAATAGGAATTATCTGGAATTACAAGCGTAGTGGCTTCATAGTTAAACATCGGGCCAATTTCAAATTCTTGAGAATATGAAAAACCATACAGCAGCAGGGTTAAACTTAGAATAATAATTTTCATTTTTTTAAAAGTTATACCCCATTGTAAATTTTAAATGACCATTTTTAACCACTGTAGTTCCTTCAGAAAAGGAGGTGTCATACTCAAAAAGGGTTGTTAATCCCTGATAAAGACCAAGTTCAAAAAACAATTGGTTTATCTTAAAGCCACCACCCAAGTTTAAACCAAGATCGATGTTTGATTCTACTTTACCTATATCCCTGCTCAAAGGTTTTTGGTCTATTAAAAAACCTAATTGAGGCCCGGCGAGTAAATAAATCTTATCCCAAAACTTAAAGTCCAATGAAGAGTTTATGTAGGTTAATTTGTAATCTAATTCTCCTAAATCAAATTGATTAGTTTGATCTGTTTTTGTAAAATCACCTTGTTGTGAAAAGGACAGTTTTGGTCTAAAGCTAATTGTTTCAGAAAGCCCCATGTTGTAAAGTACACCAATCTGTATTCCAAATGATCTTTCAGCAGATGTTTTTTCTAAAAAACCATCTGTAAAATAAGAATAATTGGCCCCGGCAAACACGCCAAAGTTGTTTTGGCCATAATTTATAATACTTATAAAAATGACAACAAAAAGAAGTAAATGTTTTTTCATTAAAAATGGATTAAAACGGATTGTAATTATTCAGCTGTTTTGGTATGGGTTGTTAAAAACACATTGAATCTCACAAAGCAAAAAAAAAAAACAACTTTCAAAGAAAATGTTGTTTTATTTTATAACTCTTTCAATTCCGGTTTTTGGATTTCGTTTAGTATGCAATACAGCGTGTACAAAAATGTTTTCCTTTTCTATTGTGTAGTAAATACCAAAAGGGAACTTTCTGGTAAAAACCACTCGAATGTTTTTATATCTTTTTTGAAAGTGATGAGGGTTGTTTTTTATCAGGTTAAGAGTTTCTGATACTATTAAAATAAAATCGAGTGATAGAGAGGGGTTTTGCTCTTCAAACCAATCTGCTACTTCAGTAATGTCTTGATTGGCATCCGGTTTAATTATAACATTAAACGCCATATTTTTTGAGAAGCTTTTTTTCGAGTTCCTCCCAACTAATGCCGGACTCTGGTGAGTCTTCGTGTTGTTTTAGCCTTTGGTCAAGAATTTCTTTTTCAGAATCGGAAAGCTGCTCATCAGATTCTGCTTCAATGATGGCATTAATTATCTTTAAAATCCGTTCGTCGGCATGGTCAAGATATTTTTTAATTCGATTTTTTAATTCTAAGGTGTCCATAACTGAATGATAATAATCAAATTTACAAATAATTTAATAATCAAAATCTTAAAACAAAAACTAATCCAACTTCTCCGTCAACTTTTTAAACACTTTTTTGGGGTTTTTGTTTTCGTAAAGTATGTCATAAACCGCATTGATAATCGGGGTTTTGGCTTTGTTTTTTTGATTGATCAACCAGGCACTTTTGGTGGCATAATAGCCTTCAGCAACCATGCTCATTTCCATTTGGGCACTTTTTACGGTATAGCCTTTCCCAATCATATTGCCAAACATCCTGTTACGGCTAAAGGTGGAATATCCTGTCACCAACAAATCACCCAGATAGGCAGAGTCGTTGATGTTACGTTTCATTTTATATACTTTTCTGATATACTTTTTCATTTCCCTGATAGCATTGCTCATCAACACACTTTGAAAGTTGTCACCATAACCCAAACCATGGGCAATACCTGCGGCAATGGCATAGATGTTTTTAAGCATAGCGGCATATTCGGTGCCGATGACATCATCGCTGGTGGTGGTTTTTATATAGTCACTACTCAGATATTTGGCAACCAATTTGGCTTTTTCCTCATCAGAACAGGCAACAGTGATGTAAGAAAGACGCTCTAAGGCCACCTCTTCGGCGTGACAGGGGCCTGTAATGACCCCTATGTTTTCTAAAGGGACATGGTATTTTTCATTAAAATGCTCTCCCACAATCATTCCACTTTCGGGAACGATACCCTTAATTGCAGAAATGATGATTTTGTTTTCAAGCGATTCTGTGAGCTTTTCCAACTCACTACTCAAAAACGCTGAAGGAATTGCAAAAATAACCACATCTGCATTTTTGATGGTTTTGTTGATGTCATTGCTTAAGTTGAGCTGTTTGGTATCAAACTCCACCGAACTTAAATAATTAGGGTTGTGGTCTTCTTTTTTGATGTGCTCAATGGCATAGATGCTTCTCATATACCAGTTGACTTTGGGCAGGTTTTCACACAACATTTTCACAATGGCCGTGGCCCAGCTTCCGCCGCCAATTACTGCAAAACTAGGATGTTCTTTCATTAAATGGAAATTTATTATACCAAAAGTACATATTTTAATTCTTTTGAAAAGGGTAAAGACTTGCTTTATGAAAACAGTTAATATTTGGGTTTAAAATTTAACAACAGATTAGCAAATCTTTTACAATTAAAAAATGTAAAATGCCGTTCTTGTGAACAAGAAACCCAAGTGAAACTTTCGGTTTATACCGGAAGTGAAATAAAGGTTTTTTGGTTGGTTATTTAGTTTGAAAGCCGCTCTTGTTTCTCAACAAGGGCGGTTTTTATTTGCGGTAAAAATTCATTTCATCGATATACTTCCAGACTTCAGTGGGCAGCAGTGGCCTGACATTTTTCCCTGCTTTTATGGCTTTCCTAATATGAGTGGAAGAAATTTCCATTATTGGAGCATCTATATGTACAATATCGGGATGGTTTGAGAATTGATTTTCGAGGCCGTTATCGGTTTTTCTGGGGTACACATAAATGGGATACTGCTCCAAAATCAC
>NZ_JCBCCK010000481.1:0-7177 GCF_059864935.1 Planktosalinus sp. | reverse complement strand
TATTTGGTAATGCACCCTGCAGATGCACCATCAGCAAATAACTTCTCTGGTAGATTTAACCCTGCCTTAAATAACAAGATGACTTCAATAATGATTAACCCATTTGTGAAGTACAGAGGATTTGAGTTCTTCGGCATGTATGAAAGAGCAGATGGTAAAGCCAGAGCAGAAGAAGAAAACAGAACTTTTACCCAATTGGGTGCTGAGGCTCTTTACAGATTTGGAAACAATGAAAACTTCTATATTGGTGGACGTTTCAACCAAGTGAGCGGTGAGCAAGCAGGTACCGGTAACGATATTGATATCACAAGAATAAATGTTGGTGGCGGATGGTTTATGACAAAAAATATTCTAACTAAACTTGAATATGTTACCCAAAAATATGACGGTTTTGCAGATGCTACTCAATTCCACGACGGTAAGTTCAGTGGTTTTGTATTAGAGGCAGCAATAAGCTTCTAAGTTTGTTTTAGTTCAATGAGAGGGGGGAGGCTTTTATAAAATCCCCCCTTTTTTTATATTTTTAAGTCCCATTTCTAAATTTTTACAATGAAATCTTTAGTACATTTCTTTTTGATAGCAATAAGCTTTTCTTTTGTCATCAATGAAGAAGTTATTCAGCGTGAAGTCTATATTACCACTGAAAGCTTTCTCTACATTAAAGGCACTTCAAACATCAATACCTTCACCTGTGTTTATGATGCCGCCACGCTTTCGCGAAAGGTCCCCATTAGATTTACCCAGGATAACAATACCATGCATTTCAAAAATGTACAAATGCAACTACGCAATACAGGGTTCAACTGCGGCAACCGCGGAATCAACAATGATTTTCACGACCTGCTACAAACCAGTAAATACCCCAACATCCATTTTGAGCTGTTGCGAACAGTTAAAAACAGAAATACCATTGATGCTCACGTGGCCATTGAAATTGCCGGAATAAAAAAGCAATATAAAGTGCCGGTAAAAACCAATGGCGAACTCGCACCCATTGAAGGAGTGCTTTGTATCAATATCACCGACTTTGGACTGACACCACCCCGAAAAATGATGGGAATGATTGTCGTGAGGGAAGATATTGAGATCGTCTTTGGATTTGACCTTCAGGTGCGTGATTAAAACTTTTCCTTTTAAAATTTCAAAATAGTTCACTTCCTTTAGGAATTAGTTCCAAATCTGATCAATCTCATAGTTTTGATTTTAATAAATTTAGAATTTCGCAGGTATATTTAGACTTTAAATTTATTGAGGACAACAACTTTAGATAAAACAAAATGCTACCACTGCGGTGATACCTGCACTCCGGGCACATTGGTGTTTGCCGAAAAAGAGTTTTGCTGTAACGGCTGCAAAACCGTTTATGAAATATTTTCAGACAATGGCCTGACAAGCTATTATGAAATGCAGCAATCACCGGGAGCCATTCCCAAAGAGTTTGATGGCAAATATGACTATCTGGACAATGCATCTATAGCCGAAAAACTTTTAGAATTTAATGATGGCGAAAATCAAATTATCGCGCTGTACATTCCCCATATTCATTGCAGTTCGTGTATTTGGATATTGGAAAATCTCAAAAAACTCAACAAAAACATTTCCACCTCGCAGGTGGATTTCCCTAAAAAAACCGTTCGCATTCAATACAAAGCCCATGAAGTTTCACTCAGGCAAGTAGTGGAATTGCTATCGAGCATTGGTTATGAACCATACATCAGTCTGGAGAATTATGACGGCAAACAAAAACCGGTTGACCGCAGCCTGATTTACAAACTCGCCATTGCAGGTTTTGCTTTTGGCAACATTATGTTTCTGTCCTTCCCGGAGTATTTTGATATGGGCGATTACTGGCTGGAGCAGTATAAACCCTTTTTCAGATGGCTGATGTTTGGCTTTTCACTGCCCGTGTTTTTTTACTCGGCTTCGGGTTATTTTATTTCGGCTTATAAAGGGCTTAAAGCAGGTTTTCTCAACATTGATGTACCGCTTGCTCTGGGTATTTTCGTCTTGTTTGCCCGCAGTGTGATTGAAGTTGCGTTTGACCTGGGCACCGGTTTTTTTGATAGCCTCACCGGACTTGTATTTTTTATCCTGCTGGGGAAATTCTTTCAGCAAAAGACGTATAACTTCCTTTCATTTGAACGCGATTATAAATCCTATTTTCCCATTTCAGTAACCCGAATTAATAACAAAAAAGAAGAGGCTATTTCTGTACACGAAATCAAGGAAGGCGACAGGCTGCTCATTAGAAACGAAGAACTCATTCCCGTTGACGGCATCCTGATAAAGGGAAAAGCAAATATTGACTATAGTTTTGTGACCGGCGAATCCATAGCAGTTAGAAAAGAATCGGGCGATAAACTGTTTGCCGGCGGAAAACAAATCTCAGGTGCCATTGAAGTGGAAAGCCTGAAAACCATTTCGCAAAGTTACCTTACCCAACTGTGGAGCAATGATGTGTTTAGTAAAGACAAGGAGCAGGCTTTTGTAAATATGACCAATACCATTAGTAAGTACTTCACAGTTGTGATTTTGCTGATTGCTTTTGGCGCGCTGGGTTATTGGATGTTTTTTGATATGAATATTGCTATACAGGCCTTTACGGCAGTACTAATTATTGCCTGTCCCTGTGCATTGGCAATGTCGGCTCCGTTTACACTGGGCAATATGCTGCGCATTTTCGGTAAATTGAAGTTTTATTTAAAGAACGCGAATGTCATCGAAAAACTCGCTAAAATCGACACCCTGATTTTTGATAAAACCGGTACCATTACCACCAACGATAAAAATGCAATTACCTATAGCGGTTCCGCTTTAAGCAAAATGGAAACCGACCTGCTCAAATCCACCCTACGCACTTCCAACCACCCTCTTAGTCGCTCGCTGTATGATTTTTTGCACGAGAACAACATACTTACCCTTGATGATTATGAAGAACTGCCCGGAAAAGGATTGAATGCCCGCTCTGGAACCCATCAAATCAAAATTGGTAGTGCAGAATTTGTTTACCACAATGGCATTACTGCTGAAAAAGACATCAACGAAACCGTAGTACACATTTCTGCAAACAACGAGTATAAAGGCAAGTATGTATTTACCAACCTTTACCGCGAGGGTATGGATAATGTGTTTGAATCGTTGGGTAAAGATTATCATCTGGGCATCCTTTCCGGCGACAACGAGGGTGAAAGAGATTATTTGGAGGAGGTCTTGCCCAAGGGCACACAAATGATTTTTAACCAAAAACCAAAGGACAAGCTCGAGTATGTCGCAGGACTTCAGGAATATGGACACAAGGTAGCGATGATTGGCGACGGGCTTAACGATGCCGGCGCACTGCAGCAAAGCGATGTGGGCATAGCTGTTTCTGAAAATGTCAATGTGTTTTCACCTGCCTGTGATGCGATTTTAGACGCAAGCAAGTTTAAAGAACTGCCGGACTATTTAAAAGCCTCAAAAAAAGCCATAAACGTGATTAAGGCCAGTATTGTTCTTTCATTTTTATACAATGTTGTTGGGCTTTATTTTGCCGTCACCGGACAGCTGGCACCTGTGGTGGCCGCCATCATCATGCCGATGAGTTCCATAAGTGTGGTAGCGTTTACTACAATTATGACCAACTGGATAGGGAGGAGGTTGAGGTAGTATAAATCGCTGATTTTTTTCTGTTTAAATCTAATTTCCTAAGAAGCATTCCAAACAATTTAAACAAAAAGTTTTAGCTAAATAATTTAATCGTTATGGGAACGGCGTTCCGAATACTTGCCGATAAAGTAAAATGCCAAAATGGGTATAAACATAAATTTGGCTGATTTTTCAAGTAAATCAAATTGATGAAGTGAAATAAGAGTTATTGCAATTACTAAAATCATGATAATATCAAATGTCATTTTTTTCATAGGTAATTAGTCTTTTATAACAAATATTAATGCCTCTTGAAATTGGTTAATAGGAAGAAAATTTGATGTCTGAAAATTTCGGGACTTCCATTGAGGCACAAAGATAACAAAATTGTGGTGAATTCGGCATAATCGAATTCACCACAATGGATTGGTGGCCAGTTATTACCACATGTATTTTATTCTCATGGTATAATTTTTTTTCATTCACTATTTAGATAATAAACTCCTCCACTAAAATGAATTCCTGGAGCAATACCCAGGACAGAAGTCAGTATCTTTCGCTACGGACAAGATATGAAAAGAAAAGCTCCCTATGTATACACGGGGAGCACTTTCTTCATTGCATACAGCTATTTATTCCGGTTATTGATCAACGACTCAAGGCTGTCAATAATTACATTGTAAAAACCACTGAACAATTCTTGCATCTGTGCTTTGGCTTCTTCTCCCACATTGTACTCCGCCCCCATGTCATCTCGCAGGTGTTGTCACCAAGGGCTTTTACTTTTACCGTACTAAGGTAGTCTGTGATGAGGAATGGACCCTTGCTGATTTTATATTGCAGTGTCATTGTGGAATTATTCTCCATTTCCAGGCGCTCGCTGATTTCTGCACAATCCGGCAAGTAGCATTTGCGACTGGCTCCAACTCCTTCGCCCTCGGCCACCGACCTTTCAACAGGTGAAAACTCTTCAATACCCCTGAATGATGATACTTTCTCCCATACCTTCGTGGCAGGAACATTGATTGTCTTAGTTACGCTTACTTGTGTCATGATGTTTGTTTTTTTTAAAGATTAATAAATTAATGAAATTGATGACACAAATAAACGGAGGACGAACGGGCAATAAAAAAATAGCGTTCAGGTATTGTAGCTATGGTCAGGTCTGTGCTATTCTATCAGTGATAATTGCTCGTTTACGAACTGCCGCAACGTTTCTTTATCGTTCAGTTTGTACAAGATGCTCATTTCAAATATCATCCCCAGCAGGAACTTGGCATATTCGTCTTTTCGTTCGGGGTGTTTGATTTCACCCAAGCTAATGGCTTTTTCCACAACAATTTTGTAGGAGTGCACCAGATTGCTGAAATACCGTTCATACATTTTATTCAAAATTGCATTTTCATCCCGCAACTCCACCACCGTATTCACCATCAGGCAACTGCGAGGAAATGTCTTTGCCATAAGCGCAACAATGAGTGAATAAAAGAAATCCCTGAGCGATTCCATATCGTTGGTGGTTTCCCCCAGTTGTCTCAGGAAAGGGTCAGAGATGGTGTTGTTGTAATACTCCAGAGAGTCATTGAAGAACATTTCCTTACTGTACTTCTTATAAATTGTAGATAAACTGACTTCAAGGTAATCTGCCAATTCTTGGGCAGTAACACCCTTGTATCCTTTGTTCCAGAATAACTGCTGGGCTTTTTGTACCAGTTCTTCGTAACTTTTGTCAATTACTTTTGGCATAAGCTATATTTTTATTAAGTATGATTTTAATCCCGTTGTTGATATGGTCCAGCCGTTCTTCGTCAGAATGGATGAGACAAAAACTCATAGAAGTGCAGAATAATCCGACTAAGTGTGTTGCAAAAAAGTTACTTGCTTCTTCAGATTCCCCGTTTCGCTGTAACATGTCTATATACAATGTTCGGATATCTGCAAGGTATTTTCTTAATATAGTGTTTACCACTCCATCCCTGTCTGCAAGTTCTGTTCCGATGTGAATGATGAAGCACCCTTCCTGATAGGGGTTGTCGAAAGCTAGAAAACTCAGGTAGAATGTCCTTAGCAAGTCGGTAACGGAACCTTTCTGTTTCAATATTTCAAGATACTTGTCAGCATACCGTTCACGATACAATTCAAGTGCGACATGCAAAATGCCTTCTTTGTTGTGAAACTCTCATAGAGGGAATAACGATTTACACCTGTGCTATCTACAATATCACTTATCGCACAAGCGTTAAAGCCATTCTTCCAGAAAAGCGGAAGACACTTTTCCAGTACCTGGTTTCGGTTGAATTCTTTATAACGCATTTGAATGGCTTGTTTTTAATAATAATAATATCCCTGCAACAGAAACCTGTTTCTTGATATGGTTTTTAGTGGTTAAACTTGAATAGAATTTGTTACTGTAATTTTTATCATTAAATACCATGTCGGCATCGTTGGAAAAAAACAGACATCCGTTTCGTTTCGGGTTTTAATTGCATCGAAGATACATAAAAAACAAAAACCCCGAAAAATCCGGGGTCTGGCTAATTAAAGTAAATTACTTCTATAATTGAAATAAGCTTCGGTCTTGCATCTAATATCTAAAATCTCAAGTCTACCCACTAAAACGCATAACTAATTCCCGCATTCACCATAAACGGTGCTCCGGGGCGCAATCCTGCAGGCATACGCGCTACTTCATAAGTGCTGTCAAACAGGTTGTTGATGTTGGTAAACAATGTTACCCGCGGCGAATAGAAATACTTGGCTGAAAAATCCACAATAAAATGGCTACCCACTTCAAATTCTTGAGGGATGGCACCCGTGCCTGCCATAGTGCGGAAAGCATCGGTATAACGGCCACTCAGGCTGATGTTGAAAACTGAGTTTTCAAGTGCAGCGGTTACGTTAAACTGGTTGCGGGCGATGTATGGAATCTCATCACCATCGGCCACCTCGCCAAAAATGCCTACGGTACTGGCAAAGTCACTTTGAAAACGGGCATCTGTAAAGGTATAGGAAACGGTTACGGGAAGTTTTAAATCGCCTTCGGTAAAGCGTAGCACATCAAAGTTTAACAATACTTCAACCCCTTTTACAAGAGCTTCGCCGGCGTTAAACAAGTCCAGCGAACCCGTCCCGCCCGAAGCTGCCAGGTCACTGCCCAGCATATTGTCATAGTTGTTGTAAAAACCCACCAGTTCGCCGCGCAAACCGTTGTAGTTAAAACGGGTGCCCAGTTCCAGGTTGATGCTTGATTCGGATTTGCTGCCTTCTGTGGTTCCCGGAGGGGCAAAACCTTTATGTACACCACCAAATATTGAAAGTTCTGGTGAAAAGCGGTAGTTGGCTCCAATACCCGGAATCCAGACATCAACTTTGTTTTCGGCGGTGGAAAGTTCAATGCCGGTGCGGTTGGGGTCATTTTTTCCATAATCATTGCGCTTTAGCGTAATATTTTCATACCTCACACCCGGGGTTAATGTCAAACCGTTGAAAGCAACTTTGTACAAAACGTGAGCAGCCAAAGCTTCGGCACTGGTAATGCGGTTAGCGTCGCTGC
>NZ_JCBCCK010000461.1:0-2591 GCF_059864935.1 Planktosalinus sp. | reverse complement strand
AATTTTCAACGGTCAGGCTTCCATTACCAACGGCCAGTTTGAATTTGAATTTGTAGTGCCACGGGATATTGCCATTCCTGTCGGTGAAGGCAGGGTAAGCCTTTATGCCAAAAGAACAGGTGCCCTTGAAGACCAGGCCGGATCCAATGAAACCATACTCGTGGGAGGTATCAATGAAAATGCTCCCGAGGACAATATAGGACCACAAATCAAGCTTTTTATGAATGACGAAAGTTTTGTTAGTGGGGGCATTACAAACAATTCGCCCATACTCATTGCCAAACTTGAAGACGAAAGTGGCATCAATACCGCTAGTGGTATTGGACACGACATCGTTGCAATTCTTGATGGTGATGAAACAAATCCCTACATTTTAAATAACTACTATCAGACTGAAGTCGATGACTTTACTAAAGGCTCTTTAAGCTATAGACTCAGAGACCTTGAGGAAGGACTCCACACACTCACCCTTAAAGCCTGGGATGTGTATAACAATTCTTCTACTGCCGAGATTCAATTTGTAGTTGCAGGAAGTAACGAGTTAAAAATAGAAAGGGTGTTAAATTATCCCAACCCTTTTGTGAATTACACCGAATTCTGGTTTAACCACAATCGCCCGTTTGAGCCCCTTGAAGTTCAGGTACAGGTGTTTACCGTTACCGGAAAGGTTGTTTGGACTAGAAACCAAGTGGTAAATACAGACGGCTTTTTGTCCAGGGAAATCACTTGGGACGGCCGGGACGATTTTGGCGACCGTATTGGAAAAGGGGTCTATGTATATAAGTTAACTGTAAAATCTACGTTAACCAATAAGAAAGTTGAAAAGTTTGAAAAACTGGTTATCCTATAAAAATTAAATATATATTTGTCCAAAATTTGAATTTATGAAGAGAATACTTGTTCCTATACTGCTGATTTTGGTAGTATTAAATGTCAGTGCACAAGAAGATGAACCAAGAAGAGTAATCACAACTGCAGTACCCTTTGTGCTGATTGCTGCAGACGCAAGAGCAGCCGGTATGGGTGATATGGGAGTAGCGACTTCCGTTGATGGTTTTTCACAACAGTGGAACCCTGCAAAATATGCCTTTTCAACTTACAAGCAAGGAATTGGTGTTACTTATACACCCTATTTAAGTCAACTGGTTAATGATATTTTTTTAGGCAACGTTACATACTTTAACAGGTTAAACGAACGAAGTGCTGTTGCGGCAAGCTTCAAATATTTTAGTCTTGGGGAAATACCGACTGGTGCAACAGCAGAAGAAATAACCAATAACCCATTAATTTTAAAGCCTAACGAACTTACTTTCGATTTGTCATATTCTCTTCGTTTAAGTGATCAATTTTCTATGGCTGTTGCCGGACGTTATTTAAGGTCTGACTTAAGACTACAGATAGACGATGAAGACGCTACCGCAGGAAGCTCTTTTGCTGTGGATATTGCAGGATATTATCAAACTGAAGAAATACGCTACAACGATTTTGATGGAAGGTGGAGAGTGGGTTTCAATATTTCCAATCTTGGGCCCAAAATAAAATATGATGAGGTGGGTCAGGAAAACTTCCTGCCAACCAATCTCGCGTTGGGTGGCGGTTTTGACTTTATCCTTGATATGTACAACAGAATTGGCGTTACCGCTGAAGTGAATAAGCTACTTGTGCCAACACCACCGGTTAGGGATGCAGACGGCAATGTGATAAGGGGCAAAGATGATGATGTTACCTTTTTAACCGGGGTCTTCCAGTCATTTGGTGATGCACCGGACGGGTTTAGTGAAGAGTTGAAAGAGTTCACCTGGGCTTTAGGTGTAGAATATGTTTATCAGGATTCATTTTCATTAAGAACAGGATATTTTAACGAAAGCGAAGAGAAAGGTTCAAGAAAGTTTGTCTCTCTTGGTGCCGGGTTCAAATATACTTCTATCAATATTGATGTTTCTTATTTGTTTTCTACTTCAAATGTTAGAAGCCCGTTGGAAGGAACACTTCGTTTTGGATTGACGTTCAATTTTGGTGACAAAGATTATTATGTGGAATATTAAAAAAATATAACCCAAAAAAATCCCGATTGCAATTGCAAATCGGGATTTTTTTTCCTTGTTGAATTCTGATACAACAAAAATGAAAAAGCAGGATTTACTTACTCAAATTAACATATTCGATTCAATAGACGAATTGCCCGAAGCAATTCTTTCATTAATGCAAGAAGCAGAAGCAGCAAGGGAAAATGCCTATGCACCATATTCAAACTTTAGGGTTGGAGCAGCCATTTTACTCGACAACGGAAAAATCATCACCGGTAACAATCAGGAAAATGCAGCTTATCCCTCGGGATTATGTGCAGAGCGTGTGGCCATATACTTTGCCGGGGCACAATTTCCGGATGCCAAAATGCTTCAACTGGCTGTTACAGCACGTTCTGAAAAACAATTGTTGAATACACCCATTCCACCCTGCGGTTCTTGTCGTCAGGCCATTGCCGAATATGAAATCAAGCAAAATCAGCCCATCGAGATTTACTTTATGGGTGAGACCGGCCCCGTTTATAAAACCGATTCCATCAAAGCATTACTGCCCTTGCTTTTTGA
>NZ_JCBCCK010000113.1:0-8894 GCF_059864935.1 Planktosalinus sp. | reverse complement strand
TCATTGATGCGTCTTCCGGCCAGGATGATCTCCGGATGGTAGCCGTGCTCTTGGGCTTTTTGTGCCAAATAATACGGGTCAACACCTATGCAGTGTCCACCCACCAGTCCCGGTTTGAAGGGCAAAAAGTTCCATTTGGTTCCGGCGGCTTTAAGGACTTCGTGGGTATCAATTTCTAAAATATTGAATATTTTGGCGAGCTCATTGACAAAGGCAATGTTGATGTCGCGCTGGCTGTTTTCGATGACCTTGGCGGCTTCGGCCACTTTGATGGTGGGTGCCAGATACGTCCCGGCAGTGATGACGCTTTTGTAAAGGGCATCGACTATTTGACCGGTCTCGGGCGTCGAGCCGGCGGTGACTTTGAGTATTTTTTCCACGGTGTGCTCCTTGTCCCCCGGGTTGATGCGCTCGGGCGAGTAGCCCACAAAAAAATCTTGGTTGAAGGTGAGTCCGCTTTCCTTTTCCAGGACGGGGACACATTCTTCTTCGGTCACACCGGGATAGACGGTGGATTCATAGATAACAATATCACCTTTTTTCAGGATACTGCCCACAGCGGCACTGGATTTATACAGCGGCGTGAGGTCCGGACGGTGGTGTTTGTCCACAGGTGTGGGAACAGTAATGATATAGACATTGGCCTCACTGATGTCAACAAGGTGTTGGGAGCAAAATAGCCCGTTGCTATTCATATCGTCGCGGAAGGGGCATTTGTCCAGCAATACGGCTTGCAGGTCAGCATCTCCTACTTCGAGGGTGCTGTCATGACCGTCTTGGAGTTCGGCGATTCGTTTTTGGTTGATGTCATAGCCCACTACGGGGTATTTTGTGGCAAAGAGTCTGGCAAGTGGCAGTCCCACATAGCCCAGGCCGATGATGGCGATTTTGTTCATTGAATGGTGTTTTAAAAAATAAGACCCCTTTCTCCTAACTATCAATGCCTTAAGAATTAAGGTTTTGATGGAGGTTTGGGGGGGATGAAAGCTGCAAAGGTAACCATTCTCGATAAAAACGTGGGTATGAAAAGTTTATTTTTAGATGTGAGATTTGAGAGAATGGAAAAGTAAAAATTACTTGGCGGCTTGGCGAATGATGAGTTGGTGAGGAGAGAGTGATGATTCTGCCAAAGGATGGATGCTTGATGACCGAAAAATGTACGTTGAACTGAACCTTAAACCTTAGTGGGATGCTCCCCCCTTAGGGCGGTGCGGGAGTATGGGGATGTGGATTGGTGTGACAATCAGTGCGTAGTTCACGCAAAGCTCGCAAAGTTTGGGCGCAAAGGGGCGCAAAGTAGGTTTTGATTGAGGATTAACTATTTAAGATTTGGAATTTTAAATTTTGGCTAACGCGTAGGCCTCCCGCCTTTGGCGGGCCGGGGAAAAATGAAAAAGCCGACATCGTGGGTTTAGTGCTCAGTGTTTGACTTAGGACTACAGGACTTAAGACTTATGATAAAACTTTGCGACTCTGCGGCTTTGCGAGCAACAAATCCAATTCTACCAATGACAGATTGCTTTAAATGATTAAGAAATTGTTATTTGTTAGTCCTAAACCACACTTTACATGACCTCCCGATTCCTCCTGTTGCCCCAACCCGCCAAAGGCGGGTGCAGAAGGAATCTAGATTTAAAATGTTATCAATAAGTTGTCATTTCAATTTATGCAGTTTGAAAAAATGTTGTCATTCGCAAAGACGCCAAGTCGCTAAGTATCGATATTTTACTGAGCGACGGCCTCCCCCTTTAGGGGGTGCGGGGTGCAGGGTGCGGGGTGCGGGGTGCGGGGTGCGGGGTGCGGGGTGGATATTGTAATAAACAAAAAAACAAGGAAACGCTCTGTTTTATCTTTTCCCTATATCAAAAAACTAAAACCAATTTTGTGAGGCTTTGTTCTTCTTTAAAAGACAATTACTTTTGAGTATTTCCCTGTTTAAAAAACTGCTCGGGTTTCACTGAACTATCGGGGGATGGTTGAAACCCAAACTAACAACATGCATAATATTGATAATGCTAAGATAGCGAATTTATGATGGTAATTTTAATAGTACAAACTATGAGATATTTGTGGTGGTTTATACTACAAGGCTAAAAGTTGTGTGTAAGTTATGGTGTGATTTTCAAGAATTTCATGAAACCATTTACATAAAGAACACAAAGGACTGTTTTGAAGTGTTTGATCTGATATACTTTTGAACTTCTTTTTCCAAACCACAAAACTTAACTAACGCACAGGGAATACAATTGCAAAAAAGTATGGGATATTCAGCCATTTTCCTTGTAAAATCCCTATTAATTGAGCAACTTTGTATTATTAATAAAAACCGATGACCGATTTCTTCAAAGACAAAGACCTCCTGCTCTATATTGCTGTAATAGTGGTATTCCTGGCGTTTTTTATCTGGAACAATTTACGCTTAAAGCGAAACAGGGAAAACCGCAAGGACAGGAATTTTAGAAAACGATATATGAAGCGCAAGGATGAGGATAGACGTGAGACGTGAGACTTGGGTGGCCTCCCCCTTTAGGGGGCCGGGGGGTGTGGGATGGTGAGACGTGAGAGAAATAAAATCTAATTGGTACAGGCGTAATATTTTACGCCTCATCATAATCCCATTAAAAAAATAGCCTGAAAAATGAAAATATACACCAAAACCGGCGATAAAGGAACCACGGCACTTTTTGGGGGCACTCGTGTGCCCAAGCACCACATCCGCATTGAGAGCTATGGCACTGTTGATGAATTGAATTCGCATATCGGGTTGATCAGGGATCAGGACATTTCTAAAAACCACAAACAACTGCTCAGCCACATTCAGGACCGCTTGTTTACCCTGGGCGCCATTTTGGCCACCGCCCCCGAAAAAGCGGTATTGAAAAGTGGAAAAGAACGGCTCAACATTCCAAAAATAAGTGATGAAGACATCACCCTGCTCGAAAACAAAATCGACGAGATGAATGAATCACTCCCCCCTATGACAAACTTTGTTTTACCGGGCGGTCATCAAACCGTGTCATTCTGTCACATTGCCCGCTGCGTTTGCCGCCGTGCCGAGCGTCATACCAGCTTTCTTAATGAAAATGAACCCGTAGAAGAAAAGGTTTTAATCTACCTCAACCGCCTGTCTGACTTTCTATTTGTGCTGGCACGAAAGTTGTCACATGAACTACAAGCAGAGGAAATCAAATGGCTTCCTCAAAAAAATGAAAACTAAAATACAAAGCTTTAATTTTCAACTGCTTACAATTATTTAACAAAAGTTCTTAGAAATAAAATAGAAATAATTCTTTTTTTCCTTGACTTTCTCAACTAAAAAATTATTTTTGCAAAAATTTAAACCGTCATTTTATGTACTGGACTTTAGAATTGGCATCTTACTTAAGTGATGCTCCCTGGCCCGCCACCAAAGACGAATTGATCGATTATGCCATCAGGACCGGAGCCCCCCTGGAAGTTGTAGAGAACCTACAAGCCATAGAAGATGAAGGCGATGCTTATGATTCCATTGAAGAAATCTGGCCGGATTACCCGACTGACGAAGATTATCTTTGGAATGAGGATGAATATTAACAACATTAAAAATAGTATAGAAAGTCTCGCAAGAGGCTTTTTTTTTGCTTAATTTTGAAAGCAAAACAAACCCTTTGATATTTAGATTATTATGACCTTTTTAGATAAAGTATTAAAAGTATTTGTAGGAGATAAATCCAAGCAGGACGTAAGCAAAATCATGCCCATCGTCAACGAAATAAAAAAACATGAAGCAGCCATTGAGCAGCTTTCCAATGACGAACTGCGTGCAAAATCAGTGATGTTTCGCCAAAAAATAGCCGATTCCCGAAAAGAACTTCAGGCTGAAATGACCAAGCTCTCCGAAGAAGCCAATGCTACTACAGACATCAACCGCAACGAGGACATTTATGCCGAAATCGACAAACTTAAAGACGAAATCTACAACATCGAGAAAACAATGCTTGATGAAATCCTGCCCGAAGCCTTTGCCGTGGTCAAGGAAACCGCAAAGCGTTTTAAAGACAAAACATCCATTTCTGTTACCGCAACAGCATTTGACCGC
Organism: Planktosalinus sp.; assembly: GCF_059864935.1. NCBI lineage: Bacteria > Pseudomonadati > Bacteroidota > Flavobacteriia > Flavobacteriales > Flavobacteriaceae > Planktosalinus > Planktosalinus sp. The sequence continues at coordinate 4,816 of NZ_JCBCCK010000113.1, read as the reverse complement.
GAACTTTCTGCAACAAAAGAGTATGTTACCCTGGACGGGGAAAAAGCCGTTTGGTCCAACTCCTGGGATGCCGCCGGTAAAAAAATTACCTGGGACATGGTGCACTATGATGTGCAGCTTATAGGTGGTGTTGCCCTGCATCAGGGGAAAGTTGCCGAAATGCAAACGGGTGAAGGTAAAACCCTTGTGGCTACCCTACCCGTTTACCTCAATGCCCTTACCGGAAACGGTGTGCACCTGGTTACCGTAAACGACTACTTAGCCAAACGTGACAGCGCGTGGATGGCCCCCATTTTTGAATTCCACGGCTTAACTGTGGATTGTATTGACCTGCATCAGCCCAACTCGCCTGAACGCAGAAAAGCATACAATGCTGATATTGCTTACGGAACCAACAACGAATTTGGTTTTGACTACCTGCGTGACAATATGGCCCACGCTCCTGACGATTTGGTGCAACGCCCGCACCACTACGCCATCGTAGATGAGGTGGATTCGGTGTTGATCGATGATGCCCGAACGCCTCTAATCATTTCAGGACCGGTGCCCGAAGGTGAGCGCCACGAGTTTAACGAACTCAAACCTCAGGTCAGTGAGTTGGTTGATATACAAAGAAAACTTTTGACAGGTGTTTTAGCTGAAGCGAAAAAACTCATCAAAGAAGGGAACACTAAAGAAGGAGGGCTCCAACTGCTGCGTGTTTACAGGGGTTTGCCCAAAAACAAAGCCCTTATAAAATACCTTTCGGAAGAAGGCATCAAGCAAGTCCTTCAAAAGACCGAAAACTTTTACATGCTCGACAACAACAAGGAAATGCCCAAAGTGGATGCCGAGTTGTATTTTGTTATCGACGAAAAAAACAATCAAATTGAATTGACCGATAAAGGCATTGATTTCCTTTCCGGCGAAAAAGACCCCGAGTTTTTTGTCATGCCCGAAATTGGAACAGAAATCGCCAACATCGAAAAACAAGGACTCCCCAAAGAAGAAGAAGCCAAAGCCAAAGAAGAGTTGTTCAGGGAGTATTCCGTAAAAAGCGAGCGCATCCACACCATGAGTCAACTGCTTAAAGCCTATGCCCTTTTTGAAAAAGACACCCAGTATGTGGTCATGGACAACAAGGTGATGATCGTTGACGAGCAAACCGGACGTATTATGGACGGTCGCCGATACAGTGATGGATTGCACCAAGCGATTGAGGCCAAGGAAAACGTAAAGATTGAAGCCCTCACCCAAACTTTTGCAACCATTACCCTGCAAAACTATTTCAGGATGTACCGCAAACTGGCCGGTATGACTGGAACAGCCGTAACCGAAGCCGGTGAACTCTGGCAAATCTACAAACTGGATGTGGTGGAAATTCCCACAAACAGGCCCCTTGCACGTATTGACTGGCAAGATAAAATTTACAAGACCAAGCGTGAAAAATACAATGCCGTAATTGACGAAGTAGTAGAACTCTCCAAGGCCGGAAGACCGGTCTTGATTGGTACAACCTCGGTGGATATTTCAGAATTGCTGAGTAAAATGCTTACGCTAAGAAAAATTAAGCACAACGTCCTTAACGCAAAACTCCACAAAAAAGAAGCAGACATTGTTGAAGAAGCAGGACATTCCGGAGTGGTTACCATTGCTACCAATATGGCAGGTCGTGGTACTGACATCAAGCTGTCTGAAGAAGTGAAAAAAGCAGGTGGTCTGGCCATCATCGGTACAGAGCGTCACGACTCAAGACGTGTGGACAGGCAGTTGAGAGGACGTAGCGGACGTCAAGGTGACCCGGGAAGTTCGCAGTTTTATGTGTCTCTTGAAGACAACCTGATGCGTTTGTTTGGTAGTGAACGCATCGCCAAACTGATGGACAGGATGGGATTGCAGGAAGGCGAAGTGATTCAGCATTCCATGATTTCAAAATCCATTGAGCGCGCCCAGAAAAAAGTGGAAGAAAACAACTTCGGCATTAGAAAACGATTGCTGGAGTATGATGATGTGATGAACGCCCAACGTGAAGTGATTTACAAACGTAGGTATCACGCTTTATTTGGTGAACGCCTGAAAGTGGATATTGCCAATATGGTGTATGACACTGCAGAAGTGATTGCTGAAACCAACAAGCTTGCACAGGATTTTAAAAACTTTGAGTTTGAACTCATCCGTTATTTCTCGATCAGTTCACCCATAAGTGAAGATGAATTTGAGAAAAAAGAACCACTTGAAATTGCAGGAATTGTTTATAAAGCGGCATACAAGCACTTTGAAAGCAAGATGATCCGCAACGCCGAGATTGCCTATCCGGTAATCAAAAACGTGTATGAGCAGCAAGGCGACAAATTCAAACGCATTTTAGTACCCTTCAGTGATGGGGTAAAAGTGCTCAACGTTGCCACCGATTTGGAAAAAGCTTATGAAACCGAAGGAAAACAGCTGATCCTTGACTTTGAAAAGAACATTACCCTGGCCATTATTGACGATGCGTGGAAAACCCACCTTCGTAAAATGGACGAGTTGAAACAGTCAGTACAGTTGGCTGTACACGAGCAAAAAGACCCTTTACTTATTTATAAGTTTGAAGCTTATGAGCTCTTTAAGGTGATGATAGAAAAGGTAAACAAAGATGTGGTTTCCTTCCTGTTTAAAGGCGAATTGCCACAGCAGGACGAAGCGCAAATCCGTGAGGCACGACAGCGTAAGCCCAAAGAAAACCTGAGAACCCAAAAAGACGAAATCCCCAATTTGGACGAACGGGCCACTCAGGCCAGAGCTGCCGGAAATATGCAAGGCCAGCAACAAGGCGTTACAGAAACCATAGTGAGGGACAAGCCCAAAATTGGCCGTAACGACAAAGTCAAAATTAAGCACGTGATGAGCGGTGAAACCAAAGAGATGAAATTCAAGCAAGCCATCCCATTATTGGACAAAGGGGAATGGGTGCTTGTTGAATAGCTATTAGTTTAAAAAAGCCCTATAAAAAAGAGGCCGTCATGAACTACCTCGATGCAAGCATACTAGGTATCAAATTCCAAAAAAAAACAAATCCCAAATTCCAAAAAAGGAAAAACGATACAAGCATCGGGGAATTAAACCCTAAGGGATTAAAGGAAGTCGAAAGAAAATATGCCACAAACCTGCCGGCCCGCCTTGCTCCGCCAATAGCCGGATTCAGGCGACGAAGCGGCAGGCAGGGGCACTAAGTCACAAAGATGCACCAAGAAACTCAGCGTTCCCTGCGTCCCAGCCTACCGCGGGCAGGTCTGCGGTGCATCGACAGTAGTATGTACTTTCACCGCAAAGTCGCTAAGGGCGCATAGGTTATTAACCATTAAGGAATTATGGTGAGTAAGGGTATAACTCTTAATGTTTCTTAATTCCTTAATGGTTTAATTAAATATCCGGCTTTTTAAACTTTCTCTTTTTTGTTGTTGCGGATCACTTATCGTTCCAGTGTCATTTCACCAGATACATTAGCTGTCATCCCACTTACCATTTGTGTTTGTTCTGAAACTAAAACCATCTTGTTTTGAGACAAATGAATAATTTCAGCTGTTTGTTGCTCACCTGTCGCTTGATTAACTATAATCATTTGATTGCCTTGAATACTCCAAGTTCCAGGATTTATATAATCTGCCATATCAATAGGAGTATCGTAGGTTTCTGTCATCCCTATATATGTAACGGTCATTTCTATGGTATAAGAACCAAATGATTCAACGATATCCGGGTTTTTAGAAAAAACTACCTGTGCGTCAATATCTTTTGCAAAACCGGTATAATTTAACGTAATGGTTTGACCTTGAAATGTCATTTGACTATCACCTTCATAATCAAATTTTGTTAAATCCCAACTGCCGGTAATATCAACAGACAAATCAATTTGATTGTTTGAATCATCATCACTACTACAAGAAGTAAATACAAATAAAAAGGCAACAAATAATAAGCTTAAATTTTTCATTTTATTGTTTTTTTGGTTGAATATGTTTGCAAACATAAAACTAAATTTTAATTGTCGAAAAAAAACTAAATTAATTCTTCTTAAATGATAATCTTTTTCAATTTTGGGATGATTTTTGCTACTTTTACGCCAAACCTAATTTCATGAAGTTTAAATTAACCATACTCGCTCTATTACTTTACGGAAATAGTTTTTCCCAGGAGTTTGGTTTTCAATTTCTTACCATTACCGAAAACACCTTACCTCAAATCTTTGCTGTTGAAAACAGTTTTTTTGTTCATAAATATGATAAAGCAACCTTTTCAAATACCCTCGGTGTCACTTCGGGCAATTACTGGAAGGCCGTGAGTATGGAAGATGCCCTCAACAGGCAGGATGCCTACCTCAACCGAAAAAACACCACAACCAGGCCCATCACCGCAGAAACTTTGGGCTTTAGAAGAGTGGTTGAAAAAGAATCAGCCATCAGGATTGAAGTGCGCGAGACTCCTTTTGCAAGACGCAATGGCATAAGAAATCAGGTTTACCGAGATGCATCCATGCCTTTTATGTACAATCCCTATTTTCCAAGATTTGTGCCGGGAACGGAGTTTTGATTTTCTTGCTATAATGTTCCAATCAATCTTTTCCTAAAAGCTTCCTAACTTGCTCAGTAAGAATATCGCAGTTTTCAGAATTGATTTTTCTCTCTTTTAATAAAATTTCAATCATATTCCAATACCAGTCAAACTGAGCCAAATCATTATGTTTACCTTCAGGAATAGTTACAAAAGTTTTCCCATTTTGGGGATTGGCAGTTGTGAAAAGTTTTTTACCTGATTTATAAGGAACGACATTGTCATCAGTGCCGTGAAAGATAACGGT
>NZ_JCBCCK010000241.1:0-2408 GCF_059864935.1 Planktosalinus sp. | reverse complement strand
ATGCTGCCAAAGCTGAAATTATTTCTGAATTTGGTGAAAAATACAGTGAACCCAGAAACTTCAAAGGAAAATCAAAAGGAGCCCAAGAAGCCCATGAGGCCATAAGGCCCACAGACATTTCTGTTCATTCCATAGATTTGGAACGGGACCAGTCGCGCTTGTATGAACTGATTTGGAAACGCACCATCGCTTCTCAAATGAGTGAAGCCCAATTGGAGCGAACCAACGTGCGCATTGCAGCTTCCACACATAACAATGAGTTTACCGCCAATGGCGAAATGATAAAATTTGACGGGTTCCTTAAAGTTTATCTGGAAGGTACAGACAATGAAGATGAAGAGCAGGAAGGTATGCTGCCCAACCTGAAAGAAGGAGAGCAACTTCAAAACAACTACATCACCGCAACAGAGCGTTTCTCCAGACCGCCGGCGCGTTATACGGAAGCGGCTTTGGTAAAGAAGCTGGAAGAACTGGGCATTGGTCGCCCTTCAACTTATGCACCCACGATTTCTACAATACAACAGCGCAATTATGTAGAAAAAGGCACTATAGAAGGTGAAGAAAGAAAATACAGAATGCTTTCCTTGAAAAAAGAAAACATTTCAGAAAAAACACTTTCGGAAATGGTAGGTTCAGACAAAGGAAAACTGGTGCCTACTGATATCGGTATGATTGTCAATGACTTTTTGGTGGAGAATTTCAAAACCATATTGGATTACAATTTTACGGCAAAAGTCGAGCAGGACTTTGATGACATAGCAGACGGCAATGAAAAGTGGACAGAAATGCTGCGTGATTTTTATAAGGATTTTCACCTGCAAGTTCTTGATGTTGAGAAAAACGCTGAACGCGAAAGCGGTGAGCGTATATTGGGGAAACACCCCGAAACCGGAAAAACCATATTGGTGCGTTTGGGGAAATTTGGTGCAATGGCACAAATAGGCGCTCCCGATGATGAAGTTAAACAATTTGCCAGCCTTAGGCCCGACCAGCAATTAAATACCATTACACTTGAAGAAGTACTTGATTTATTTAAGCTTCCCAGAAAATTAGGACAAGTCAATGGCGAAGAAGTTGAGGTAAACAACGGCAGGTTTGGACCTTATGTGCGTTATGGCAAAAAGTTTGTTTCCCTACCTAAAGGTGTTGACCCGCTAGAAGTTAGTTTTGAAACTGCAAAAGAACTCATAGGTGAAAAAGAAAAAGCTGATGCACCCATTGCAACCTATAAAGGTAAGCCGGTTCAAAAAGGTGTCGGAAGATTTGGACCTTTTATCAAATGGAATGATATGTTCATCAATGTGAGCAAAAAATATGATTTTGATGACCTTTCCCAAAACGATATTGAAACCCTGATTGAAGACAAACTTCAAAAGGAAAAAGAAAAAGTGGTAAAAGTGTGGAAAGAGCAAGGCATCACTATTGAAAAAGCCCGTTGGGGCAGGTTTAACCTGATTAAAGGAAAAACCAAGGTTGAGCTTTCAAAAGACACCAAGGTTGAAAAAATGACACTTGAAGAAGCGCAGTCGTTGATTGACAGTAAATCACCGAAGAAAAAAGCCGCCAAAAAGAAAACCACCAAGAAAAAATAATTTATGCAAGAGTTTTTTACTCCTGTCAGCAAAACAGTTTTAGCACATCGTGAAATTTTACCTGAACAAGTTTTGGGCAAACAGATTGTGATACATTCTCAACGCAATGGATTTCCTGAAATTTCCGGTTGTAAAATAGCGCTCTTTGGTGTTAAGGAAGCACGCAACTCTATTAACTTTAGAGGAGGGTTTCCTTGTTTTGATTCCATCAGAAAGGCGTTTTATTCACTTTATGCAGGCAATTGGCATCATAAAATAGCAGATTTGGGAGATATCGCTCCCGGCGAAAATGTTGAAGACACCTATTTTGCCTTAAAAACAATTGTAACCGATTTACTTGCAAATAAAATCATTCCGGTAGTTCTGGGAGGCGGTCAGGATTTAATTTACCCCATTTATAGGGCTTACGACAGCTTCAACAAAATGATCAACTATGTTAATATCGACAGCAGATTTGACATTGGAAATGCTGAGGCCCCCATTTCAAATGTGTCCTATGTGGGTAAAATGGTTATCGATAAACCATACAACTTGTTTAATTACAGTGCTGTAGGTTATCAATCCTATTACAACCCTGCAGATGAAATCACATTGATTGACCGACTGTATTTTGATGCTGTCAGACTCGGTGAAGTTGTAAATAACTTGCATCAAGTAGAGCCTATAACTAGAGACGCAGATTTGATTAGTTTGGATATTTCTGCAATAAAAAGCGCAGAACTTAGTTATATAGATAACAATTCGCCAAATGGATTGAACGGCAGAGAGGTTTGTGCCATATCAAGATATGCCGGAATTAGCAATAAAGTCAGTGCA
>NZ_JCBCCK010000405.1:0-1242 GCF_059864935.1 Planktosalinus sp. | reverse complement strand
ATGGTTTGAAATTGTCGCAGAATCATCTACAGATATAACTTTCATATGCATCTACTAAAGTCTTATAAAACTCAATAATAATTAACAGTAATAAAATAGTAGGTATTATGAAAAAAAAGTAGTGCTAACAACTACAAATTATGTTGTTTTAAATGTTGGTACAAGATTTTATCTGCTTAAAAATTAATGCATCCCACTCATACAATGTTTTAGAAACCTCAATTTTCCATAACAGTTGGTCGGGAAGAATCGATTTTTGTGATTTAAAGTTTCGGGTATTTTTTTCCTGAGCCCCTGAAGCATTTTTTAAAAATTTGGGGAGTTCAATAGGGTAGAAATAAAAGAGCCCTCTTAAATAGCCTACATGCCATTTTGTATAGAAATTTTGATTTCCCGAAGTAACAATTCTGGTTTCAATTATAATACTATCAGATTTTCCCTGAAGAAGATGAACCAATTGCTCAATTACAACGGGTATATCTTCCTGATGCAAAAAATCAAGAACAGAGTTGTCATTTAAATTTTTCAGGCAGACATGTTTACTAAAGGTTTCATCTAGAAAAACGATACTTCCTTCAAAATCACATATCAACAAAACTGACTTATTGTTGACAATTTTTTTGGAAAAATTGCTTTTTTCTAAATCAAAAACGTCTACGGTTTTTGCAACTTTGTTGAATAACGGACTGTATTCAATCAGTTGCTTATTCGCATCTGAAAAGTGTTCAAAATTCATGGTCATTCACTTTTGGGGCGCATTGGATTCAATTTTTGGTGTCCTCCAACACTGTAAATATACGGCAAAATATAAAACTTCAAAAAATCCGAGGTTAATTTTGTATTAAAGCACTATTAATTTAAACTTTTTTTACTTTCCAAAGCCTCTATTAAAAGGCCCGGAATTGTTTCAAATTCATAGGATTTATCGATAAAATGGCAGGCACCCAGTTGTTTGCTTTTTTTGACATAAATCTGGTCTGTCAGGTTACTAAGCATAAAAACCTTTATTCCCGGAAAATTTGATTTTACAAAGTTCAGCAAATCAAATCCACTTTCCTCATTCACCATGATGTCCAGTAAAATTACATCGGGAGATGATTCTTGCACTATGATTTTTCCTTCGTCAATATTGTAGGCGTGGCCAATCCAGTCTACCATTTCCAGGTCTTTAAAAAGGTAATTCAGATGTGTTGTGATTGTTGTAGAATCATCAATGGACAAAACTTTTAGTTTCATTTTTGT
>NZ_JCBCCK010000380.1:0-6379 GCF_059864935.1 Planktosalinus sp. | reverse complement strand
AGCTTAGAGACTCAAATCGATGTTTCAAACTTTGCGTCAGGTCCTTACTTGATTCAAGTAACCACTTCAACCGGAAAGACAGGTATCTTCAGGTTGATTAAAAAATAACCTTTCATTAGGTTACAATTTTAAATTCATTTTTAATAAAAAAGCTGTCCTTTCGGACAGCTTTTTTTTGTGGTATCCTTTATGTAAAGAAGGGAGTACACTTTTAAAATCTAAATATAAATATAAGTCGGCTTCAAATAAAATTCAAAAAACTCTTGTTCGTGATTTAAATAAAGCAAATATTTCATCTGTTTATATTTATTTGTTTTTTATCGGTCAGACCTGCCTGCCGCTTTGTCGCCTGAATCCGCCTATTGGCGGAGCAAGGCGGTTGGTATGGCAATTTTGCTTATGGACATTTCATACAATAAAAACTAAGAAAGTGAATCTTATTTGATAATATTTACAGGATCATCCTCACAAAAAAAACACTCCTTGCAAAGAGAAAAAAATAGGTATTTAAATGCCCCTATAGCATTAAAAAAAACCTTTAGTGCTTTCCGTTTAACGATTTTTTATTACTTTTATCGATTATTAACTGAATTTTAAGTTTTTATTATAAAAAAAATAACAAAATAAGCAATTGATTTTTATTGAGGAAGAATCGTTTAATTAAATAACCGAATTATGAGAAAAATTATTTTTTTTCCTTTACTCCTACTGTTTTCAATATGGAGTTATGGGCAGTACAATTTCCCTACTATTTCAGGACCTGTTACGGTCACTCAGGGATCACCAACTCTTGTGATTAATGACGCGGGAAACAGTGTAGGGGTTCCGGCAGCTCAATACAACGAGTTTACTGTTACTGTAGATTGGTCTGATGACTTATTTGCTTGGTCTTTTGAGGCCGGTCTTACAATGACAACAGCTGCAGGTGCTGTATTCATTGCACCACCAACTACCGGTGGGCAATTTAGTGGCGATCCCACAACCATTACTTTTTCAGGGTTCTTCCCGGCATCTTATGATCCATCTGTAAATGGAACAATGTCAATTACACTTGACCAAGACTATGGAGGCACCAGTGCAAATTGGTCAAATATAATTGTTACAATTGTAGCTCCCGCTTCCTGTACCGCACCGGATTTATTGAACGCAACAAACATTACACCCACAACGGCAGATTTAGTATGGACAGAAACCGGAACGGCCACACTATGGGATATAGAATGGGGAACATCAGGCTTTACCCCTACCGGAACACCCACCATTGCAGGAGTTTCATCAACAACCCAATCTATATCAGGATTATCTACTGACACTTCTTATAGTTTTTACGTAAGGGCCAATTGTGGAGTTAACGGCTACAGCCCCTGGACAGGACCCTATACTTTTACCACACTTTTATTGGTAAGTCCTCCTTATATGGAAGGTTTTGCAACCACTGCAACCCCTCCGGGTTGGGAAATAAACGATTGGACTATTGGTTCCGACAGAGGAGTGACGGGAAATCCCGGCAACAATATTTATAAAAACCTATGGTCATCTGAACCTACAGGGTCCTTTACCTCTGTTACTGTTGGGCCGGTAACTTCAGATATGGTTTTTAGTTTTAATTATATAGTGGCCGATTTTTCACCTCCATATGCACCGCCGGCAATAGGCTCCGGAAACTTTGTTTTGGAGGTTTCAACAGATTTTGGTTTTAATTATACCGTAGTAGAAACAATAGACAATAATGGAGTTGCTGATTGGCAAACAAAGGCCTACCCACTTACTTCTTTTGCAGGACAGAATGTAAAGTTAAGAATCACCGGAAACAGGTTTTCAGGAGATTATGATCTGGCTTTTGATAATTTTGTTATTGAAGTTCCACCTGCTTGTCTGGTTGCCTCTGATGTAGTTTTTTCAAACATACTACAAAATTCTGCAGATGTAGCGTGGACTGCTTCACCCGATGAAACAAACGGCTACAATTGGGTGGTTATGAATCAAGGTGATATACCGGGCACAGATACATCTGTTTCAAGTGGCAGTACAGCTACCGGGGTAACCAATACCACAGTTGCAGGTTTAAATGCTCTAACCCATTATGATTTTTATGTTCAAACCAATTGTGGTGTAGCAAATGGCCTAAGTACTTGGTTTGGACCCAATACATTTCAAACCCTTGTCGATTGTTCAATTTACACCCTTAGTGTTACAGCTACAGGTGGGGGCGTTTGTGACAAAGGTTCAGCCACGCTTAGCGCCATAGCCGGTGGTGGGGGTAGCGATATCTTTTGGTATGACGCCGCTGTAAGTGGTAATTTATTAGGCATTGGAAGCACCTTTGAAACACCTTTTATCGATGTAACAACCTCTTTTTGGGCTGCAGAAGTAGTGCATGGAGGAAATCTTACAGGTCAAGGGTTTGCCAATCCACCAGCTTCTTTATCAAATTCAACATCAAATGCAGGAGGGCTTCTTTTTACAGTTACCAATCCTATTATTATTGTTGATGTGGAAGTTTTTAGCACCAATGCAAACAGTGGTGACATTACCATTGAATTAAGGGATATTGATAATGGCAATGAGACCATTGCATCTACTGTGGCATCCATTACAGGAGGAGGCACCGCCGGAGCACCAATTTCACAAATTGTATCTCTTAATTTTGCAGTACCTGCTGCCGGAAATTACAGATTGGTCAGAACAGCGGCTACTGCCACTGTAGGTATGGGTAATGTACTTTCTGCAGGCACCAACTTTCCCTACCCTCTTGGAAGTTCAGGTGAAGTTACCGGAGGTTCTACTTTAGCAGGAACATCAACAACCCATTTCTTTTTTTATAACTGGACTATTATTGAGATTCCACTTTGTGAATCCACTCGCGATGAAGCAATTGCTACAGTTTATGATACCATTCCTGTTGAAGCCAGTGCTACCCTAACAACTATTAATCCGGGTGGCAGTACAACACTAACAGCAACCAGTCCCAACACCAACTACACCTATGCGTGGACTTGGGACGGTGGCGGACCTCTTGCAGGAGCCAGTGTAATGGTAACACCAACTGACAATACCACCTATACCGTTACTGCTACAGATTCCGTTACCGGCTGTGTAGCTACTGATGAAATAACAATTTTAGTCTTTAATACAGCATTGTGTAATGATTTAAATATTTCGAATGTTGTTCATGGCAGCGTTTGTGATGAAGGATCTGTGACTCTGGAGGCTACAAGTTCTGGTATCGGAAATAGTATCTATTGGTATGATGCAGCTGTTGATGGAAATTTAGTCTATATTGGTGCTTCTTTTGACACACCTTATCTTACGGAAACCACCTCATTTTGGGCGACAGAAGTACTTCATTCCGGGAATTTAACGGGACAGGCATTTGCAAACCCAACTACTTTCGGAACTTCTACCGGAAACTTTGGGCTTCTATTTAATGTTACCAGTCCAATTATTATAGTTGATGTAGAGGTTTTCGGCACCAGCGCAACAGGCGGTGATGTAACTATCGAATTGAAAGACATTAATGATGGTAATACCACCATTGCCACTGCTATAGCAAGCATTACAGGTGGTGGCACCACTGGAGCGCCTATTTCGCATATCGTGACTCTTGGTTTTGAAGTGCCCGCCGGGAACTACAGACTTGTTAAAACAGATGCTACAGCTAATGTAGGTATGGGTAACGTTTCAGAAGCAAACAGTAACTTTCCTTATCCTTTGGGAACTTCAGGTGAAGTTACAGGAGGTGCTTCTGTAACAGGTACTTCAACTATTCAGTACTATTTTTTCAATTGGACCATAGTAGAAGGCTCGATTTACTGTGAATCTACCCGTGTAGAAGCTGTTGCTACGGTTCATGAAATCATTGACGTGACGGTTAGCTCTGATGCGGTTCCGACCAACTCTATTGCACCGGGAGGAAATACCAACCTGACAGCCAGCAGTACAAATACCAACTACACCTATGTTTGGACATGGCCCGGTGGTACCGATAACGGAGCAACCATAAACGTTTCTCCAAATACTAATACTACTTATACCGTTACTGCTACAGACAGTGTTACCGGTTGTGTAAACACAGCAGAGATTACCATACTTGTTTATGATTTAACACCATGTAACGATTTGGATATTACCTCTACAACAGGTGATTTTGTATGTGATGAAGGAACAGTAACCCTATCGGCTACTGCAGCAGGAATTTCAGGTGACGGAATTTATTGGTATGATGCTCAATTTGATGGCAATCGGGTTGGTACAGGTAATACATTTGATACACCTTTTATTACTCAAACTACATCTTACTGGGCCGCAGAAGTATTCTTGGGCTCCACCATACTCACAGGTCAGGCGTTTGCAAATCCAACAACTTTTAGTAACTCTTCCGTTAATGGGGGCTTACTATTCTATGTTGACAGCCCAATTACCATTGTTGATGTAGAAGTTTTTGGAACAAACGCAACCAGCGGCGATGTCACCATTGAATTAAGGGATATTAATGCCGGCAATGTTGCCATTGCCACAGCTACATTTTCAATTACAGGTGGAGGCTCTGCAGCCAGCCCTGTACCACATACCATTCCTCTTGGTTTTAATGTGCCTGAAGGAAGCTACCGCATTGTAAGAACTGGTGCTACAGCCTCAGTAGGTATGGGTACAGTTTCAGCAGCTAACAGTAACTTTCCCTATCCGTTGGGAACTTCAGGTGAAGTTACAGGGGGTGCTACTTTAACAGCAACTTCAACGGTTCAGTACTACTTTTTTAACTGGACTATTGAAGAGGTGTTATTTCTTTGTGAATCTCCAAGAGAAGAAGTAATTGCTACTGTGATTGAGATTGATGAAGTTGACGTATCGGCTACCCAAATGAATATTTCATCCGGTGGCAGTACTGACCTTACCGCATCAAGCACTAACACCAACTACACCTATGTCTGGACTTGGGATGGTGGCACCGATACCGGAGCAACAATTACGGTTTCTCCAACAGTACATACTACTTATACCGTAACCGCTACAGACTCTGTAACCGGTTGTGTGGCCACTAATGAAATTACAATTTTAGTATTTGATACTACATTATGTAACTCGTTAGACATTACAGCCACTACCGATGACACTATTTGTGTGGGTGAAACAGCCACCTTAACAGCGACTGCAAGTGGCACAGGTGATGTAATTTACTGGTACGATGCTGAGTTTGACGGAAATATGGTAGGTGAAGGTGCCTCTTTTGAAACACCTGTACTTACCCAAACAACATCCTATTGGGCTGCTGAAGCAATAACACAGAGCCAAGCTGACTTTGTAGGACCATTGGACTCTACTATAGGTACCTCTTTAGGCTCAAGCGTTTCTCACCGTTTGTTTTTTGATGTTTCATCTGCTACAACGATAGTGTCGGTTGATATATTCCCCACAGCAACAATAGGTTCAAACGGAAGTGTACAAATACGTGACAACACTCAGCAAGTTTTATATGATATTCCTTATACAACAACTGTAACAGGTGGAACTGTACAAACGGTTATCCTGAATGCACCTCTTAATGCCGGAACAGGCTATGAAATGCAACAAGGAACTGCAATCAACTTACATAGGAATTCAACAGGAGGCTCTTATCCATATACCAGTTCTAATGTTCAAATTACCGGAAATAGCTTTTTTTCCCCTGATTACTATTACTATTTCTACAATTGGGAAGTTGAAGGAACCTTATTATTGTGTGAATCAGACAGAGAAGAAGCCATTGCCACGGTAACAAGTGATGATGCACCCGTGGGTGATGCAAACCAGAACTTTATGACCGGTGAAACTTTGGCTGACTTGATTGTTACAGGTACAAACCTTACCTGGTATTCAGATGCATCTGGAACTAATGAACTTCTTGACACTACCCCATTGGCTGACGGCACAACCTATTATGTAAGCCAAACAGTCAATGGATGTGAAAGTCAGTTACTGGCAATCACAGTAACAGAAATCCAACCTGCTTGTGATGCACCAACGGCATTGACGCTTGTTGCAGTTACCGAAACCACTGCAACTATTTCCTGGACAGCTTCAACTACCGAAACCGGTGGTTATAACTGGCTGTTGATGAACAATGGCGATGATCCGTTGACCGGTACACCCGTTCAAAGCGGAAGTGTTGCAACAGGCATTACAACCCTTGGACTTACAGGACTTGATGATGATACTACCTATGATCTTTATTTACAAACAGCTTGTGTAGGAGAAGAGAGTGCTTGGGCAGGCCCATTGAACTTTACAACCGATGCTTATATTTGTGATGCACCAACGGCATTGACGCTTGTTGCAGTTACCGAAACCACTGCAACTATTTCCTGGACAGCTTCAACTACCGAAACCGGTGGTTATAACT
>NZ_JCBCCK010000097.1:0-3403 GCF_059864935.1 Planktosalinus sp. | reverse complement strand
ATCAATGACCACCTGAAATTCGTTTTTATTGTCAAAAGGCAGCATTTTCACCAATACAGACTGAGTAAAAAACATACTCACCGAACCCAGTAACAGGACCGCAGTTACAATAAGTGCCAGACGGCGTTTCAGCGAACTCTCCAGCAGGGGTTTTTCAAACTTGCTGTAGATTTTGTAGATTTTGGTATCTTCAATTTCCACAGGCTTTTCAACTTCTCCCTGAGCGTTCTTTTTGTCTTTTTCGCGTAAGAAAATATAACCCAGATAAGGCACAATGGTCAATGCGATGAGTAGCGAAAGAATCATCGCAATGGATGCGCCAATGGGCATGGGGCTCATATAAGGTCCCATCAACCCGCTAACGAAAGCCATTGGTAATACCGAAGCGATTACTGTAAAAGTTGCTAATATCGTCGGGTTCCCCACCTCGTTGATGGCATAGAGTGCGGCCTGCTTGAACGGCAGGCGTTTCATCTTGAAATGCCGGTGCATATTTTCGGCAATGATGATGGAGTCATCCACCACGATACCTGTTACAAATACCAATGCAAAAAGGGTAATGCGGTTCAGGGTGTAATCCATCAGGTAGTAACTCAGCATGGTCAATGCAAAGGTCACAGGAACAGAAAGGAATACCACCAGCCCGCCACGCCAGCCCATGGCCAGCATGACGACGATGGTCACTGCTATTATTGCTCCAAAGAGATGTAACAGCAGTTCGCTAACCTTATTTGAGGCGGTTTCGCCGTAATTTCTGGTGACCGACACCTGAACGTCATCAGGGATGATGGTGGTGCGTAAATGCGCCACCTTTTCCAAGATAATATCTGAAAGTTTCATCGCATCAGCGCCTTTGCGCTTGGCAACAGAAATGGTCACTGCCGGATATTCAGAAGGGAATTTGGAGGCCACTTCATTATCGGCCGCGCCATATCCAAAACTCACATATTCTTTGGACAGTTCAGGGCCGTCAAGTACTTGTGCGATTTGTTTTAAATAGACAGGTTGGTTTTGATTGATGCCCACGATGAGGTTTTCCACATCATCAATGGTTTGTAAAAAGCTTCCGGTATTGACCAGGTATTCGGTGTCGTTGCGGTTAAACGATCCGGAGGTCATCTGTGTGTTGCTGGCTAGAATCTTTTCTGAAACACCAAGCATATCCAGGCCTGCGGCCGCCATTTTGTCTTTGTCCAGTACCACACGCAGCTGTCGGTTTCTGCCACCAATTTTATGGGTAGTGGATACATCGGTTACTTTTCTTATTTCGTGATTGACCTCATTGGCGATTTGACGCAGCTGGTAGTCGTCATAGGTTTCGCTCCAAAGCGTAAGTCCCAACATAGGCACATCGTCTATAGAGCGGGTTTTAACCAATGGCGGTGTAACTCCGGCAGGCATCTGGTCCATATGCTTCATCAACTCGTTGTAGAGTTTCACATAAGAACGTTCGATGTCTTCGCCCACATAAAACTGAACGATAATCATCCCTTGTTCCTGCATCGACGTGGAATAAACATACTCCACCCCTTTGATGTTGGACACCATTTTTTCGATGGGCTTAATCACCCGTGACTCCACCTCCAGCGGACTCGCCCCCGGATATCCGATAAAGATATCTGCCATGGGCACGTCTATCTGCGGCTCTTCTTCCCGCGGGATTAAAAACGAACTGTAAATACCCACTGCCAGGAATACCATCATCAGCAGCAAAGTGAGCTTGGAGTTTATAAATAATTTGGCAATCTTGCCGGCTAAACCTTCTTTCATTTCTTTATATTTTTTTATCCTCACCCCAACCCCTCTCCCAGGGAGAGGGGCTTTTTTGGAGCTTTTTTAATTTTTCTCGTAAAGAATTTAGTCCTAAGTCTTACGTCTTGCAGTCTTACGTCTAAAGTCTAACATCTCACATCTATTGTCTAACTTCCACCTTCGCACCGTTATACAACTTCCCCTCGGCATCTATGATAATCGCTTCCTCGGCATTGAGTCCCGAAAGGACTTCCACTTCGTTGCCAAAGCTTCTTCCCAGTCTTAACCAGCGCAACATGGCTGTGTTTTGCTGACTTACCGTATAAACACCACGCAAATCACCCTGAGTGACAATCGCTTCCTGAGGCACGGTTACCAGTTGAGGGGTGTCTTTAGTTTGTACTACCGGAAACTGCACGGTGGCATACATCCCTGATTTCAGGGCGTCGTCTTTTTCAAGGACGACTTTGACGGGATATTGTCCGCCGGTCATGGAGGAGCTGCTGCTCACTTCCGTTACTTTTCCGGTGATGGTTTTGTCGATGGAACGAATGTGTACTTCTACAGTTTCTCCTGTTTTAATCTGACCAATGGCCATTTCAGGAACAGTGGCGCGCACTTCAAAGTTGCCGGGCGCTTCTATGGCGAGCAGCGGCATACCGGGATTGGCCATCGCGCCGGATTCCACAAAGCGGTTGGTCACCACACCACTAAAGGGTGCGGTAATATTTGAATAAGCAAACTGTGCATCCACCTCTGCTTTCATCGCTTTGGCTGATTCCAGACGAGCTTTGGCCATTTCATAATTGGCGGTCATATCGTCCAGTTCTTTTTGGGAAGCACTGTTTTGTGCAAACAAAGCAGTAAAGCGTTCAAAATCTCTTTGGGCATTGTTAACGGCTACCTGAGCCTCATTGATACCGGCATTGACCTGAGCGCTTCTGGCCTGCAGGTCGCTGTTGTTGATGGATACCAGCAACTGACCCTGAGTTACCTTATCGCCAATGTTGACGTGAACACGGTTGACGTGTCCCATCATACGGGTGCTAAGGGTGGCGTTGTTGACGGCCACAACTTCTCCGCTAACGGTGAGATTGTTGCCTGAGCTGGCTGCCGGGGCTTTGGTGGTGACTTGTATCGCCGTTCGGCTGTCGGTTGCCGTTTCTTTTTCTGAGTTGCCACAGCTGCTTAAAACAAGTGCAGTTATCGCGATGACGGATAGTATTTTGATTTTCATGATTCTAATGGATAATTGTTTTAAAATGATGTATTATTTTTTAAGGAGTTGTCTGGTTACAAAAAACTTATGTTCAAACACCACGGTCACATACAACACCTGAGTGGCGAGTTGCTCCTCAAGGGAAATGACTGCTTTATTGGTGCCGGGTTGTACGTTTTCTAAGGCATCTCTTTTCAGGATTTGACCTGAAGCATTGGAAATATAATAGTAAGCTTCTCCCGCAATTTGAGACTCAAACTCCACCGTAAAAGAAGTGGCTGCCGGATTGGGGTACAGCTTAAAGGAATAAGGATTGTTTCCGTTAACTTCCTGTATGCCCATCGGCTGATTTCTGATTAGTTTGATGGCATAAATGCCCGCGTCTGCACTGGTGGTGCTAGTTTGATTGTTTGTAAAAGGATTTAAACTGGA
>NZ_JCBCCK010000373.1:0-3528 GCF_059864935.1 Planktosalinus sp. | reverse complement strand
TCCAGTTTATTATTCAATTTCCTCAATTTAATTCCCGTAAGCACTTTTTTGGTATAGAGCGGAAAATCTGCATTGAGCAACCAGCCAAAATATCCGGGTTCATTTTCAAGCACATCTTCTACCTTACTTCCCTTGTGTTTTCCGAAAGCAAAAACTTCTTCACCGTTATTATCATAACCGATAAACCCTGCAAAATCTGCAAAATCTCTGTGCGAACTAAAGTTGGCCAAAAACTTGGTGTTGTTTTCAAGCTCGTCATATTTTTCAACCTGGGCCAGCAACACTTCAAAAGTGGCCAATGTGTCGGCTTCTGCACTGTGCGCATCGGTCAAATCTTTGTCGCAATAAAACTTGTAGGCTGCTTCAAGTGTGCGTTTTTCCATTTTGTGGTAAATGGTTTGCACATCTATGGAAAGGGTGTTTTTCATTTCAAAATCAACTCCTGCGCGCAACAATTCTTCAGCCAAAAGCGGAATGTCAAACCGGTTTGAGTTAAACCCTCCCAGGTCTGAATCTTTAATAATGCCGTAAACTTTTGGCGCCAGTTCTTTAAAGGTCGGTTCGTTTGCCACCATTTCGTCTGTAATGCCATGAATAGCTGAAACTACGGGCGGAATGGGCATTTGGGGATTTACTTTCCAGGTGTGGCTTTCTTTGTTGCCATTTGGAAATATTTTTAAAATTGAAATTTCGACAATCCTGTCTGAGGCGATGTTTGTGCCCGTGGTTTCAAGGTCAAAAAAGCAAATGGGTTTGTCGAGTTTTAAGTTCATTTTTCTGATTTATGGTGCAAAATTAAGATTATTCATTGACTTTAATACCCGAATTTTTAAAAGATTCCCTCTTGAAGTGGTATTCAGTTTATTATACTATTACCTAATATTTTGTCCGTAACAGGACTAAAACACCGGAGGCCTGCCCGCCTGCCTTGCTCCGCCAAAAGGCGGATTCAAGTGACGAAGCGGCAAAAGCAGGGGCTATAAAAAATTGATGGCTCTAAAGTGAATAAAATTGACTGTCATAAAAACTTCAAAAAAGAAGACCTTTTTAAAGGAAAAGACCCGAATATTGAGCATCCGGGCCTTGTAAAAATAAAAGCTTTTGTAAGCGGTTCATATATTTAAATCGTTCGGTTTACATCAAATCCTTCCAGATATTCGGCCACGCGTTTTACAAACTGACCGCCTAATGCTCCATTGACTACTCTGTGGTCATAGGAGTGCGACAAGAACATTTTATATCTAATTCCAATAAAGTCCCCTTCAGGTGTTTCAATTACAGCCGGCACTTTTCTGATGGCTCCCAGTGCTAAAATAGCCACTTGAGGCTGGTTGATGATGGGCGTGCCCATAATGCTTCCAAAGGTACCCACGTTTGTTACGGTATAGGTTCCGTCTTGAGTGTCGTCAGGTTTTAATTTTCCGGTTCGGGCCCTTTCAGCAAGATCATTGACTGACTTGGTCATTCCCAAAAGGTTGAGTTGGTCTGCATTTTTAATAACGGGAACGATTAGGTTTCCATCTGCCAGTGCAGCGGCCATACCCAGGTTGATGTTTTTGCGTTTAATGATTTTATCGCCGTCCACCGAAATATTGATCATCGGGAAGTCTTTGATGGCTTTTGCCACGGCTTCCATAAAAATGGGCGTAAACGTCAGGTTCTCCCCTTCACGTTTAGCAAACTCATTCTTCATTTTATTTCTCCAGTTCCAGATGTTGGTCACATCCACTTCAATAAATGACTGAACGTGAGCAGATGTTTGCACACTATCCACCATATGATGGGCAATGAGTTTGCCCATTCGGGTCATTTCGATAATTTCATCTCCTCCATTTACAGAAACCGGAGCAGCTTTTTGAGTCGGTTGAGACCCAATTACCGGCTGTTGAACAGGAGTTTGGGTTTGAACAACAGGCTGACTTCCGCGGTTTTCCAAATAACTTAATATATCGTTTTTGGTAACCCGTCCATCTTTTCCTGTACCGCTTATGGAGTCAAGTTCGGTTTGAGAAATGCCTTCTTTCTTGGCTATGTTTTTTACCAATGGAGAATAAAATCGCTCTGTACTGCTTTGAACCGGTTGAACGGTTTCTTTGGCAGCGGAAACAGTTTCCTCAACAGCGGCAACGACTTCGGGGGCCGGGGTTTCTGCTTTGGCTTCGGTTTGAACAGGTGTTGCAGTTTCAACTCCGTTTGAAGTTTCAATGATGGCAATGGTTTGACCCACTTGCACCACATCGTCGACCTGAAATAATATTTCGGCAATTATTCCATCTACCTCACTGGGCACTTCAGAATCTACCTTATCTGTTGCAATTTCAAGTACAGCCTCATCTGCTTCAATTTTGTCCCCTACATTTTTCAACCAGTTGGTTATGGTTGCTTCGGCTACACTCTCTCCCATTTTGGGTAATTTCAATTCAAACTTTGCCATAATATATATCAGAAAATACGTTTAGTTATGCGACTGCAAAATTAATTATATTTATGCTTTATACCTAATATCGTGAGACAATTTGATTTTCACAAACCAATCCAACTATTACTCCTTGTTTTTGGCCATATCAAATATTTCACCTTTACTGCTACTGCTGTCGCTACCGAGGATAAAATCTGTATTCACCGGTCTTATCCTAAAAATGTTTTCTTTGTTTTTCAGGAATTCCATAGCACTGAAAATTTTCTCGTAAGAAACATAATTGGCATCAAACACAAAACAAGACTCAAAGATTTTTGAATCGGTTACTGCACTTTTGGCCATCGATTTAAAATTGATTTCGGTAGCTTTACTCAATTTTTGGAGAAAACTGATATTGTCACTTAACAAATAATAGTTTTGACCTTGAAATGCAGGGGTCTTTACTCTTGATGCCCTAAAAATATTAATAAACTTCAACATAGTTACACCGCTAAACACAAGTGCTTTAAATACACCGCCAGATTTAAAGTGCTTTTTGTAAAATATGTGCATAGCGCTATAAAACCGTTTGAGGTAGTTTTTGTCTTTTGTAGTGCTTTCGCCTTTATAGTGCAACATAGTAACGCTGCCTAAGTAGTAATTTTTATAGTTTGCCTTAAGCAGTTTATATGACAGGTCAATGTCTTCGCCATACATAAAGTAGTCTTCGTCAAATCCGCCCACTTTTTTGTAAACATCAGTTTTCAAAAGCATAAAAGCTCCTACCAGTACAGGCACTTCGCCGGTTCCGTCATCAGCCAGTTGTTCTGCGTAATAACTGAATTTTTTGTGACGAATCCCTAAAATTTTATACAGTGAAACTTTGGGTGTGGGAATATTTCTTTTACTTTCGGGCAAGTAGTTTCCGGTACCATCAATCAACCTGATGCCCAAAGCCCCGAATTCATTTTTGCTTTCAGCAAATTCCAGTGTTTTTCTGAAAGTGTCTTTCGCAACAGCGGTATCGGGATTTAGAATACATACATATTCTCCTTTTGCAATGGCAACTCCCTGATTGTTTGCCTTGCTGAAACCCACATTTTCTTTGTTTTCAATGAGTTTGATTTTCG
>NZ_JCBCCK010000234.1:0-8538 GCF_059864935.1 Planktosalinus sp. | reverse complement strand
TATAAATCAATACCCCATATTTTACACTGATTGATGATGTTTGGGAAATGCTTTATGAGTCCCTCTCTTTCCAGATGACGACAATCCAGCAAAACGTGATCGAAGCCGCTATGTTGCATTTCCATAAAAATGGCGTCACAGATGATATCGCGGGTGGCGAGCTCACCACCCGGATGTTGTTTGAATAAAAATCGCTCTCCTTTGTGATTGATGAGGTGAGCGCCAAATCCGCGGAGTGCTTCGCTAATCAAAAACACAGGGTTACTGTCTTCAGCAGCCAAGGCCGTGGGATGAAACTGATAAAACCCCAAATGCTCAACTGAAGCACCGGCACGAGAAGCCATAGCGAGTCCGTCGCCTGTGGCAATTAAAGGATTTGTAGTTTTGGAAAATACCTGTCCGCTGCCACCAGTGGCCAGGTAGGTGATTTTCGATAGAATGCTAAACGACTGTTCTTCTTTATCCAGAAACCGTGCGCCGTAACAACGCTTGTTTTGGACGAGTAGCTCAGTGGCAAACAATTCAGTCTGAAACGAAATGTTTTTAAAACGTTTGAGTTGTTGCAATAATGCTTTTTCCAGCGCCAGTCCAGTTTGGTCCTTATGATGCAGGATACGCGCTACACTGTGACCGCCTTCAAGACTGAAATCCCAGTTGCCGTCTGTAGTTTTATCAAAGTTTGTTCCCCATTCAATTAATTCCAGAAGTCGTTTAGGAGCTTTTTCAACCACCAAACGCACAGTTTGAATATTTGAAAATCCTTTTCCGGCTTTGAGGGTGTCGCTAATATGGGATTCAAAACTACTGTGCACATTGTCCATTACAGCAGCTATTCCGCCTTGAGCGTATTTGGTGTTGCTTTCAAACTGGTCTGATTTCGTAACTAAAGTAATAGCAACATCCGGTCTTCGCTCTGCCAGTTTTATGGCAAACGCCAATCCTGCAATACCTGAACCTAAAATGAGTACGTCTGTTTTCATCTTAAGACAATTGAAGCATTTTTTCAATGGGCTTTAAAGCTTCAAGTGCAAGGGCACTGTCAACTTGGACTTCAGGTTTTTCATCGCGCAGGCAGCGATAGACTTTTTCAAGTGTGTTCAGTTTCATGAAGGCACATTCGCTGCAAGCGCAACTATTATCTTCCTGAGACGGTGCTGGAATGAGTTTTTTGTCAGGTACTTCTTTGCTTAGTTGATGAAGAATGCCCACTTCGGTAGCAACAATAAAAGTATCTGCTGAACTGTTCTTGATGTAGTTTCGCATTTGTGAAGTGGAGCCTATGCAATGCGCAATTCGTAAAATCGCATCTTCAGACTCGGGATGTGCAACGATTTCAGCATCAGGATATTCAACAACCAGATCGATCAGTTTTTCAAGCGAAAAGGCCTCATGAACAATACAACTGCCTTCCCACAGCACCATATTCCTTCCGGTAACCTTGTTTAAATAAGCACCTAGATTTTTATCTGGAGCAAAAATTAGTGGTTGGTCTTCAGGTATGGAACGAATGATTTTCTCAGCATTGGAAGAAGTACAAACATAATCACTCATCGCTTTGATTTCGGCAGATGTGTTGATATAAGTAACTACTTTATGGTCCGGAAATTTTGCTTTAAAGGCTGCAAAATCCTTGGGCAAACAACCATCAGCCAGTGAACAACCGGCAAGCGGGTCGGGTAGGAGTACTTTTTTAAAAGGGTTTAATATTTTAGCTGTTTCTGCCATAAAATACACCCCGGCAAAAACAATGATGTCAGCATCGGTTTGGGCTGCTTTTCGTGCCAATTCCAGACTGTCGCCCACAAAATCTGCTACATCCTGTATGGCTTCATCCTGATAATAATGTGCCAGAATAATAGCATTCTTTTCCTTTCGCAAACGGTTAATTTCTTTTCTTACATAATATGCTCTGTCCACCATAATAGTTTATTTTGGCAAAGATAAGAATAAATTAAGACCTTTTTATCTTGTTTATGATTTTTGTAAAATACTATAGAAAACCCTTAACACAAAGAATTCTGTTTACACCAAAAAGACATATATTTAAGCAAATGGAAAATTAT
This sequence comes from Planktosalinus sp., assembly GCF_059864935.1. NCBI lineage: Bacteria > Pseudomonadati > Bacteroidota > Flavobacteriia > Flavobacteriales > Flavobacteriaceae > Planktosalinus > Planktosalinus sp. The sequence goes on along the minus strand of NZ_JCBCCK010000234.1, from coordinate 6,475 downwards.
TACGACATCGCTATTATTGGAGGTGGGCTAGCGGGCCTTACATCAGCATTGCATCTCACAAACAGCAATTACAAAGTTGTACTTATAGAAAAAAATGAATATCCCCATCACAAAGTTTGCGGGGAGTATGTTTCCAATGAAGTTTTGCCTTATCTAAACAACTTGGGAGTTGACCCGGTGGCTTCGGGAGCTAAACAAATTGACACTTTAGAGCTGTCAAATACTTCTGGCAAAAAGGCTCAAATCAAATTGCCTTTAGGCGGATTTGGAATCAGCAGGTATGAACTCGACTTTTTGTTGTTTAAGCAACTGGACAATAAAGTGCCTGTGATTCAGGATACCGTGACAAATGTAGATTTTAAAGAAGAAATATTCACTATTAAAACTTTGTCCAAAAATCAGTTTCAGGCAAAGTATGTGATTGGCGCTTTTGGAAAACGTTCCAATATGGATAAATCTTTAAACAGAAAATTTTTCAGTAACAAAACTGAATGGATGGCCGTTAAAGCCCATTTCAAAGCAGATTTTCCGGAGAATCTGGTTGCCCTGCATCATTTTTCCGGTGGCTATTGCGGTTTGTCACAAGTGGAAACCGGTTTTGTAAATCTCTGTTACCTTACAAAAACTAATGTGTTCAAACCACATAACAATTTAACCGAATTTGAACAGCAGGTTTTAGGGAAAAATCCGCACTTAAAAACCTTTCTGTCACAATCTGAAACTGTTTTTGAAAAACCATTAACCATCAGCCAGATTTCTTTCGAAAGAAAAAAAACGGTAGAAAACCATATCTTTATGGTGGGGGATAGTGCGTCGCTTATTCATCCTTTATGCGGTAATGGGATGGCTATGGCAATTACTGCTGCAAAATTACTCGCTGAAACCTTGATTGAAAAGCACGACAAACCCAGAGCTGACATTGAAAACAGCTATACCCAAAAGTGGAAAGCCACTTTTACAAGTAGATTAAAATACGGTAGCTTGTTGCAAAAAGTGATGATGCACCCTTTTTTATTAACCTTGGGTTTGAATTTAGCGAAATGGAATCCTAACTTAATCCCCAATTTAATTTCCAAAACACACGGAAAACCCCTGTAATATGTTTATCAATACCACGCATAGAGCCCATATTAGCGAGATAATGGATTCGCCCAAAACCGGGGAGACAGAACTGTTACAAGCTTATAAAGATATTAATACAGTAAACAGGCTACTTGGCGGAAACCAAATCACGCTTGACGGAATCATACAATTAACCAAACATTTGCCAACAGATCAGGAAGTAGTTATAACCGACATAGGTTGTGGTGACGGTGAAATACTATACAGATGTGAAAAATATGCCCAAAAAAACAATTTAAATTGGAAACTTAATGGCTTTGATATCAACTTGAAAAGCATCGCTTTAGCCTATAAAAGAGCACCAGAAAACAGTCAGGTGCAATTTGAGGTATTGGATATTTTTTCAAATCGGTTTCATGAAAAAACAGCAGATATTTTTCTCTTTTCTTTAACACTGCATCACTTCTCAGACTCTGAAATAATGAGTATTTTAGGGAAAGCAAACCAACAGGCAAAAATAGGAATAGTAATCAACGATTTACAACGCAGTACAATTGCATACAGGTTGTTTCAACTATTTGGTTTCTTTTTTTTAAAAAGCGAAATTGCCAAGAGTGATGGATTAACATCAATTCTCAATGGATTTAGAAAAAATGACCTCAAACAGTTTGCTCTCAACTTGCCCAATGGCACCCACTGGATCTATTACAGATGGGCTTTCAGGTGGCAATGGATAATAAAAAAACATGCAAGTCAGAATACATACAGTCACTAAAGAATTACCACAATATACCCGATCAACCAGGGAAATCATCCCGTTTGTGGAAACCTGGCTGGATGGGCAAGAAGACCGTTTCAAGCGAAAAGCCATCAAAATATTTGAAAATGCTTGCGTTGATCATCGCTATTCATTAGTCAGTCCACTGGAAGTTTTTACTGAAACATCCTTTGAAGAACGCAATAAAATTTACACCCGCGAAGTCATTAAAATAGGAGAAAAGGTATTGAGAAAAGCATTGGAAAAAGCCCATTGGCAGGCAGATTCCCTCGATTATATCATTACGGTGAGTTGTACCGGAATTATGATTCCTTCGCTGGATGCTTACTTGATTAACCGTTTAAAATTGCGGCAGGACATCGTGCGGCTTCCGGTGACTGAGATGGGCTGTGCTGCTGGTGTTTCAGGGTTGATTTATGCCCGACAATTTTTAATGGCCAATCCGGGTAAACGAGCTGCCATCATTGCGGTTGAAAGCCCCGCATCCACATTTTTATTCAATGATTTTTCAATGACAAACATTGTAAGCGCAGCCATTTTTGGAGACGGAGCCTCTTGCGCCTTGATTTCCTCTGAAGAAGATGCTACAGGACCGGAAATTGTTGATTCCTCCATGTTTCATTTTTATGATGCAGAACACTTTATGGGTTTTGACCTGACCAACGACGGACTCAAAATGATCCTTGATGAGGACGTTCCCAATCAAATCGAATCCCATTTTTCAGAAATTATACACCCTTTTCTAAAAAGAAATGAACTTAAAATAGAGAATGTTCAACATATGATTTTTCACCCCGGTGGAAAAAAAATCCTTGAAATTACAGAAAGCCTTTTCAAAGAATTGGGCAAAAACATTGACGACACCCGAGAAGTACTGCGGCTTTTTGGAAATATGAGCAGTGCCACAGTACTGTATGTTTTGGAACGTTTTCTGGAAAAGGAAATCGCAAATAATGATTACGGATTGATATTGAGTTTCGGACCCGGGTTTTCGGCCCAACAGGTTTTATTAAAATGGTAATGGATGGAGTTTAAAAATAAAAATTATTGGGCTGTTATTTTAGGAGGTAGCAGCGGATTAGGTCTTGGAACAGCAAAAAAGCTAGCTAAAGAGGGGATGAATTTATGCATCATTCACCGCGACCGAAAAGAAGACCTTCCCAAAATACACGAAGAATTTGAACGCTTTCGCGAAAGCGGAATCAATCTCATTTCTTTTAACGTAGACGCTTTGAAAGAAGACTCAAGAAATGAAATTTTGAATGCACTCTTGCAAACAATGGGAAAAGAAGGCAAGGTGAGGGTTTTGGTTCACAGCATCGCCAAAGGCAACCTGAAGCCCATGCACTCAAATGACATTGATGTTTTAAATAATTCAGATTTTCACATCACGATAGATGCTATGGCCATTAGCTTGTATGACTGGACGCATGCGCTCATTGACCGAAATATGTTTAGTGAATCAGCTCGTGTGGTGTCATTTACCAGCGAAGGAAATGCCAAAGCCTGGCCATATTATGCTGCAGTTTCAGCTGCCAAAGCCACTCTGGAAGCCATTACACGAAATATGGCCGTAGAGTTTGCGCAACTGGGCATCACGACCAATTGCATTCAAGCCGGAGCAGTGGATACTCCTGCGTTGCGTGCCATTCCAGGGAGTGATAAATACACAGCAATCTCATTAAAGAAAAACCCGTTTAAGCGCTTAACCACTCCTGAAGATATTGGAAACGTGGTCTATCTTTTATGCAAGGACGAAGCAGCCTGGATCAACGGAGCCATTATAAAAGCTGATGGGGGCGAAAGTTTAAAATAGATGACTAAAGACGAAATCATAGCACATTTGCCTTATGGAACCGATTTTCTCTTTGTAGATTCGATCAACGAGGTTTCTGAAACCGGAATTACAGGGCAGTATCAATTCAAGAAGGATGAATATTTTTATGCCTCACACTTTAAAGAAAACCCCATAACCCCAGGTGTTATTTTATTAGAATGCATGGCTCAAATCGGGTTGGTTTGCCAAGGTATTTATCTGGTCTCGAAATCTGATAAAAACGAATTAACCATAAAAAGCAACATAGCACTAAGTTCGAGTGAAATCGATTTTTTAATACCAGTTTACCCAAATGAAAAAATCACAGTAGTGTCTGAAATAGTATACTTTAGGTTTAATAAGTTAAAGTGTAAGGTTAAGATGATTAATTCAAAAAACGAATTGGTTTGTCAAGGAGTTTTAAGCGGAATGATCCAATAAAATGCATTCAGAGAAAAGCAATATCAGGGTTGTGGTTACCGGTTTGGGGGTTGTTGCTCCCAACGGGGTAGGTCTTGATGCTTTTACGGCTGCCTTGAAAAACGGAACATCCGGAATACGATATTTTGAAGAGTTGAAAGCATTGAATTTTTCCTGCCAAATTGGAGGAATGCCTGAAATTTCGGAAGATTTAAAAAGGGAGTATTTTACAGGGCCCCAACTCAAAAACTTCAACAGCGACGGGATTCTATACGGTGTTATCGCGGGAATCGACGCCTGGAAAGATGCCGGTTTGAATGTTAAAAATGATGGAGTCGATTTTGACTCAGGAACTATTTTTGGTTCCGGAAATCTTGGAGTTGCCAAATTCAGGGAAAGCATCAATCATATTGATGCCGGAAATGTTAGGCGATTGGGCAGCACCTCTGTGCAGCAAACCATGAGCAGCGGAGCGAGCGCTTATCTGGGCGGAATGCTAGGCTTGGGAAATATGGTAACGTCCAATTCGTCAGCCTGTACCACAGGAACCGAAGCAATTGTTCTGGCTTATGAGCGGATAAAATCCGGTAAAGCCAAACGTGTGCTTACAGGCAGCACCAGTGACGGCGGACCTTATGTTTGGGGAGGGTTTGATGCTTTGCGCATTTTGCCCCATAAGTTTAACGAGCAACCTGAAAAAGCTTCACAACCCTTGAGTGCAACTGCTTCAGGCTTTGTACCCGGTTGCGGAGCCGGAGCATTGGTTCTGGAAAGCCTGGAAAGTGCTTTGGAAAGAAATGCAACCATCTATACCGAAATCGTAGGTGTTGCCGTGAATAGCGGCGGACAAAAAAACGGCGGAAGTATGACGGCCCCAAATCCAAAAGCTGTGCAACAATGCATTAAAAACGCCCTAAATGATGCAAAAATCACCGGAAAAATGATTGATACCATTAACGGTCATTTAACCGCAACGACCAAAGATGCTGAAGAAGTTCAAAACTGGAGCGAAGCCTTGGGGCAAAATGGAAACGACTTTCCTTACATCAATTCCCTGAAAGGAATGACCGGGCATTGCCTGAGTGCTTCGGGCAGTGTTGAAGCCGTGGCCACAGTAATTCAATTGAAAGAAGGGTTTTTGTTTCCAAATGTCAATTGTGAGGAAATTCACCCTGAGGTTCTTAAAATAATTGCAGCGGAATGTATTCCGCGAAAGCGAAAAGAAATTGAATTAAATTATGCCATAAAAGCAAGTTTTGGCTTTGGAGATGTCAATGCCTGTGTTATATTTAAAAGAAAAATCAATGACTAAAGAAATTATTTATACAAAACTGGAAACCATCATTTCTGCTTATCTGCCTGAAGATGTTTCAAAAGAACACATCAATTTTCAAAGTGACCTGACTAAAGAGTTGAATATCAATTCTTCACATTTGGTGGACATCATTCTCGATGTGGAAGATGCTTTTGATATTGCACTATCCAACGATGATATGGAAAAAATCAGGACCTTAGATGATGTAGTAAGCATCATTTTAAGTAAACAAAAGCAGTAAAATTAAATTTTCAACACGGTATTGCCAGACTCGACTTGCTGTGAAAGGTCTTTAAGCGAAGTGTTTTCCATCATAGTGATGATTTGTGTTCGGATGGGTTTAAAAGTGTGATGAATGGGGCAGGGGGAATTTTCATCACAAGATTTAAGACCAAGTCCGCATTCTGTAAAAAGACCATCGCCATCAATAGCTAAAACCAAATCTTTGAGTTTGATGCGTTCCAAATCCTTTTCTGAAAAGGAAAACCCGCCATTGGGACCCTTATTGGATTGCACAAGCTTATTTTTAGCAAGCTGTTGGAGTATTTTTGCAGTAAAAGCTACCGGAGAGTCTATTTCACGTGCAATTTCAGGCAGTACCACGCGCTTGCCCTGCAGCGATTGCGCGGCGATATACAAAGTGGCACGAATGCCGTATTCACAAGCTTTTGAAAACATAATACAAACGTACAAAAAAAAGTGAATAGAGGTGAGTAATTAGAGGTGAGTTGAAAAACCAACTCACCACTCACCTCTACCCACTATTTACTATACTACAGCGCATCCACCACCGGCACAGGCAGCTTCGGCCTTAAGGTCGGTTTCATCTTCATATTCAAGGACGTTGCGCAAATCGATATTGTGGAGTTTTGACTCCATTTTTTGAAATTCTTCTTTGGTAATATCGGTAAATGGTGCTTGTTGATAGTTTCCATTGTCAAATGGAAGCACGCTCAGTCCGTTGTATGACGATTTGTTGTGCCACATCCATTCGCCCACTTTGCCCCATTCATTGGGTTTAATGGAAACGGTTGCCGAAACATTATTGTCATTTTCACCGTTGCGATAGCCTTTTTTAATCCAT
>NZ_JCBCCK010000344.1:0-1858 GCF_059864935.1 Planktosalinus sp. | reverse complement strand
AGAATATTAATAACTGATAATCAACAGTCTAACCACAAGGCACACAAAGAAGGCACAAAAGACACTATGAAAATGGTGAATAATTAATAAATTCAGAGATTAAAAAGCAATATTTATGAAGTAGCACCTTGTGAACCTTGTAAAAAACCTTGTGTGCTTTGTGAAAAAAAATTGACAATAGAGATTTTAAATAATGACAGAAAACGAACTTTCTAAAATAGTATTTGACTGTGCGTTAAAAATACACAGAGCTTTAGGTCCCGGGCTTTTGGAAAGCGCCTATGAAGAATGTTTGTATTATGAATTAAAAAAGCAAGGATTATTTGTTGAGAAACAAAAGCCCTTGCCATTAATTTATGAAGAGGTTAAGCTAGAAGTTGGGTATAGAGTAGATATTCTGGTTGAAAACAAATTAATAATTGAGGTAAAGTCTGTAGAAGCATTAAATGATGTTCATTTAGCCCAAGTTTTGACTTATTTAAAGCTGAGTAATTGTAAACTTGGCCTTTTGATAAATTTCAATGTGTCTTTAATAAAAAACGGTATTAAAAGAGTAATCAATGGAAATTTATAACCAATATCTTTGTGCACCTTGTGAAAAACCTTGTGCCCTTTGTGGTTAAAAAAAACACCTAACAATGAACAATACGAAACCGGAGGTAGTAATGATTGGCTTAGGCTATATTGGCCTCCCAACAGCAGCATTAATCTCCGGAAAAGGGCTTCAGGTCACCGGGGTTGATGTGAGCAAGGACGTGGTCAACACCATCAATAAAGGTGAAATACATATTGTTGAGCCTGATCTGGACGGTCTGGTGCATCACGTGGTCAAAAAAGGACGCCTAAAAGCATCTACAAAGCCCGTTGAAGCCGATGTCTATCTTATAGCAGTACCCACCCCGTTTAAAGAAAATTACCAACCCGATTTGACTTTCGTTGAAAGTGCAATTACTTCCATAATACCTTTTTTAAAACTTGGAGCAATGGTGATTATCGAATCGACCAGCCCGGTGGGGACCACAGAAAAGATGCAGGAAATTATTCTTCAACACCGTCCTGAGTTAAAAGGGAAGTTTTATATGGCCTATTGTCCGGAACGCGTGCTGCCCGGCAACATTATCTATGAACTGGAGCACAACGACCGTGCGATTGGCGGTATAAATGAGATATCAACACAAAAGGCTATGGCGTTTTACAAGCATTTTGTAAAGGGAGAACTCCATGCTACCAATGCACGCACGGCCGAAATGTGTAAACTGGTAGAAAACGCCTCCCGTGACGGGCAAATTGCCTTTGCTAATGAACTCTCCATAATTTGCGACAAAGCCAGAATTAATGTTTGGGAACTCATCAATCTGGCCAACAAACACCCACGAGTAAACATTTTACAGCCCGGAACCGGAGTGGGAGGTCACTGCATCGCCGTAGACCCTTGGTTTATAGTTTCTGAGTTTCCCGAGGAGAGTAAATTAATGCGATCTGCACGGGAAATCAATAATTACAAGACACAATGGGTGATTGAAAAAATAAAAAATAAAGCCCTGGCATTTGAAATTGAAAACAAACATAAACCAATAGTGGCTTGTATGGGCTTAGCTTTTAAACCCAATATTGATGATTTACGTGAATCGCCAGCAGTTACTGTGGTTGAGACATTGGAAAAGGAAGATCTTGAGCTGTTAAAAGTCGAGCCCAACTTGCAAAATGGACATGCAGAAGGATTAACTGACTTTAACGATGCCATTAAAAAGGCTGACATTATTGTGTATCTGGTAGCTCATAAAGAGTTTTACCAGCTGAAAACCGATAAAGTCATTTTAGACTTTTGTGGCATCATAAAATCTTAAAAATATTCAGA
>NZ_JCBCCK010000070.1:0-5265 GCF_059864935.1 Planktosalinus sp. | reverse complement strand
TTCCTGAATATCTTCGGCAGTATGAGTGGCTGTTGGGATTAAACGAAGTAAAATTAACCCTTTAGGTATCACGGGATAAACCACTATGGAACAGAATATCCTGTAATTTTCCCGTAGGTCTTTGACCAATGCCATGGCTTCTGGTATACTTCCTTCAAGATAGACGGGTGTCACACAACTTTGTGTGGTTCCAAGATCAAAACCTCTTTCGCGTAAGCCACCTTGTAGTGCATTGACATTTTCCCAAAGTTTTTGTTTGAGCTCGGGCATAGTGCGCAACATATCCAGTCGTTTCAAGGCACCCTCAACTAAAACCATTTGCAATGATTTTGCAAACATTTGTGAACGCAGGTTGTATTTTAAATAATTGATAATTTCCTGATCGGCAGCGATAAAAGCTCCTGTACTCGCCATTGATTTGGCAAAAGTGGCAAAATACACATCGATATCTTTCTGAACACCTTGCTCCTCACCTGCTCCGGCTCCTGTTTTCCCAAGTGTTCCGAATCCGTGGGCATCATCAACAAAAAAGCGGAAGTTGTATTTTTCTTTCAGTGCAACGATTTCCTTGAGTTTCCCCTGTTCACCACGCATCCCGAAAACGCCTTCTGAAATAAGTAGGATTCCACCGCCTGTTTTTTCAGCAACCTTAGTGGCGCGTTGCAGGTTTTTTTCGATACTTTCCATATCGTTGTGCTTGTAAGTAAAGCGCTGGCCCAAATGCAGGCGAACCCCGTCAATAATACAAGCGTGTGCATCCACATCATAAACAATCACATCGTATTTGGAAACAAGGGCATCAATGGTAGATACCATTCCCTGATAACCGAAGTTTAAAAGATAAGCAGCTTCTTTATCAACAAAAGCGGCAAGTTCGTCTTGCAGTTTTTCGTGAAGATCAGTATGACCGCTCATCATTCTAGCGCCCATTGGGTATGCCGAGCCCCATTTTGCAGCAGCTTCAGCATCTGTTTTTCTTACTTCAGGGTGGTTGGCAAGGCCCAGATAATCATTGATGCTCCAGGTAATTACTTCTTCGCCCTTAAATTTCATTCGGTTGGAAATGGGTCCCTCAAGTTTTGGAAATACAAAATAGCCTTCTGCCTGTTCTGCCCACTTTCCAAGGGGTCCCTTGTCTTTGTAGATTTTATCAAATAAATCTCTCATAAAAAGTTAGTCAATTTAACGCAGTAAAATTAAATAAATTAATTGGCAATACAATTTTATATGTAACCAATTTGGGTTTGGCCGAAAACAAAAAAAACCATCACAATGTAAGTGATGGTTTTGAAATATAAAAATGTTTTTTACTTGATGTATTCTATTTTCTCTTTAGCTTCAAGGTTTTGACTGTCAAAAAATCCTTGCTCATTCATCCAGTCGTCACTAAACACTTTGCTCATATAGCGCGAACCGTGATCAGGGAAAATAATTACCACTTTGCTGTTTTTATCAAATTCGCCGTCTTCAGCAAGTTGTTTGACCCCTTGCATAGCGGCTCCACTGGTGTAACCAACGAAAAGGCCTTCTTTTCTTGCCAACTCACGCGCCATATGGGCACTAGACTCGTCATTTACTTTTATAAACTTGTCGATAATATCAAAATCTGTTGCTGTAGGAATCAGGTTTTTACCCAAACCTTCGATGCGGTAAGGATAGATTTCTTCTTCATCAAACTCGCGGGTTTCGTGGTATTTTTGAAGTACTGAACCAAAAGCATCAATTCCTAAAATTCTGATAGCGGGGTTTTTGGATTTTAAGAATCTTGCAATTCCCGAAATGGTTCCTCCTGTACCACTGCAAGCCACCAAATGGGTAATTTTCCCTTCGGTTTGCTCCCAGATTTCAGGACCGGTAGTTTTGAAATGAGCGTCAATGTTCAATTCATTAAAATACTGATTGATATAGATAGAGCCTTTGATTTCTTCGTGAATACGTTTGGCCACCTGATAGTAGGAGCGCGGGTCGTCTGCACTCACGTTTGCAGGGCAAACATAAACTTTGGCACCCATGGATTTTAGCATGTCAATTTTGTCTTTAGACGATTTTGAACTTACCGCCAAAATACACTCATAGCCTTTAATCACACTCACCATCGCAATACTGAAACCTGTGTTTCCACTGGTGGTTTCAATAATAGTATCTCCGGGCTTAAGGATGCCTTTTCTTTCGGCTTCTTCAATAATATAAAGTGCTATTCTGTCTTTGGTGGAGTGTCCGGGATTAAAAGCTTCTACTTTAGCAAGAAACTCGCCCTTCAGGGATTGGGTAACGTTGTTTAAACGAATTAGCGGTGTGTTGCCAATAAGTTCGAGAACATTACTGTACGCTTTTATTTCTTGTTTCATAAATATATGTTTGATAAGAAACAAATGGAGTTAAATATACAAAAAAAAACAAACTCCATTACTTTGCAAAACTGTGCAAATTTAATTTATTTTTTTTAATTACTCGTTAATTCCTTCCATGTCCAGTAAAAATGCATACTGCATGGCCACTTCTTTCAAGGCTTCAAACCTGCCTGAAGAGCCGCCATGACCCGCATCCATATTGGTGTGAAAAAACAATAAATTATCGTCTGTTTTTAATTCGCGTAACTTGGCTACCCATTTGGCCGGCTCCCAGTATTGCACCTGTGAGTCGTGTAACCCTGTGGTTACAAACGTATTGGGATAAGCTTTGGCCTCAACATTATCATAAGGTGAATAAGATTTAATGTATTGATAATATGCTTCATTGTTGGGATTGCCCCATTCATCATATTCACCGGTAGTCAAAGGAATGGAATCATCAAGCATAGTGGTCACCACATCCACAAAAGGAACGGCTGCCACGATACCATTGTACAATTCAGGGGCCATATTCATTACGGCACCCATTAAAAGTCCGCCGGCTGAGCCGCCCATGGCATACAAATGCTCGGGTGAAGTGTAACCTTCGGCAATCAGGAATTTCGATACATCGATAAAATCAGTAAAGGTGTTTTTTTTATTCAGCAGTTTTCCGTCTTCATACCACTGTCTGCCCATATACTCGCCTCCGCGAATGTGTGCTATAGCGAAAATAAATCCGCGATCAAGCAAACTCAAACGTGTGGATGAAAAATAAGGATCCATTGTTGCGCCGTATGAACCGTAACCATACTGCAACAATGGATTAGTGCCATCAAGCTGGATTCCTTTTTTGTACACAATAGAAATCGGAATTTTTGTACCATCTGCCGCAGTTGCCCATAGCCGCTTGGACTCATAGTTGTTTTTGTCAAACTTGCCTCCAAGAACTTCCTGTTCTTTAAGAATGGTCTGTTCTTTGGTTTTCATATTAAAATCAATGGTTGCAGCAGGTTGTGTCAAACCGTTGTACCCGTACCTTAATATATCAGTATCAAATTCGGGGTTTTGAGTGGTGTATGCGGTATAGGTTTCGTTGTCAAACGGTAAATAATAGGAGTCCGTACCATCCCATCGGCTGATGTATATTTTGTTCAAACCATTGTTGCGCTCGCTAACTACCAGATAGTCTTTAAAAATTTCAAAATCTTCAATCAACACATCTTCCCTGTGACCTATCACTTCCTGCCAGTTGTCTGAAGTAGTTTTATTGACAGGGGTTTTCATCAGTTTAAAATTGCTGGCGCCGTCTTTATTTGTCAGCACATAAAAATGGTCGTCAAAATGGGCGATATTGTATTCCACGCCGCGTTCTCTGGGGCTGAACATTTTGAACTCCCCATCCGGTGTGTCGGCATTTAAAATGCGGAATTCACTGGTGAGTGTGCTCACAGAGCCAATGACCAAATAGCGGTCAGATTTGGTTTTGTAAACAAACGTTCTGTAAGTGTCGTCTTCTTCGTAAAAAACCACAACGTCTTCACTAGGGTTTGAACCCAGCTTATGTTTGTGTATTTTATCTGAACGCAGTGTTTGAACATCTCTTCGGGTGTAAAACAATGTTTTATTATCGTTTGCCCAAGTAGAACCTCCGGTGGTCATTTCAATTTTTTGAGGATATATTTCACCGGTTTCAAGGTTTTTAATCTGAATGGTGTAATTTCTTCGGCTTACGGTGTCAATACCAAATGCGGCCAGTTTATTGTCAGGACTAACGTTTATGCCTGCCAGGTGGAAATAGGCGTGGCCTTCAGCCATTTTGTTTCCGTCAAACATAATTTCTTCTTCCGCATCAACCGAGTCTTTTTTACGGGTAAAAATGGGATAATCCTTACCAGTTTCAAAACGGGTGATGTAGTAATAGCCATTGTAGAAATAAGGAACCGACTCATCATCTTCCTTGATACGGGCTTTCATTTCTTCAAAGAGTGAAGTTTGAAAATCCTTGGTATGGGCTGTCATTTTGTGGTAATAGTCGTTTTCGTGCTCCAGGTAGTCAATCACTTCGGGATTTTCCCTGTCGTTCAACCAATAATAGTTGTCGATTCTTATGTCACCGTGAATCTCAAGGTGTTTTTCAATTTTTTGTGCAGTGGGGGGTGTAATGTCCATTTGGTCTTGCTGTGTTTTATCTTTTTTACACGAGGTGGCAAAAATAAGACATAACACAATAAGGAGGTAACTATTTTTCATTTGTTATTAGTTAGTTAGTAACAAGCGAATTTAATAATTTTGTGCTTCACTTTTTAAAAACAAGAAAATTATGTTTGGAGATTTAATGGGAATGATGGGTAAGCTTAAGGAAACCCAACAGAAAGTAGAAGCTACCAAAGAACGCCTGAACACCGTTTTGGTGGACGAAAAAAGCAGTGATGGCCTATTGCAGGTAACCCTAACCGCCAACCGCAATATAAAAAGCATAGAAATTGACGACAGCCTGATGCAGGACAAGGAACAATTGGAGGATTATTTAGTGCTTACGCTAAACAAAGCCATTGTTAGAGCCACATCAGTTCATGAAACCGAACTTGCCGCAGTGGCCAAAGAAGGCATGCCCAATATTCCCGGGATGGAGGGGATGTTTAAGTAAAGGGTTTATGGTTTATGGTTTATGGTTTATGGTTTCAAGTTAAATTTAATCCTTGAATTTTGAACATTAAATTTTCAATATGCTGCAATCACTATTAAAAGACAAAAACATCATCCTCGCCTCAGGCTCACCGCGAAGGCAGCAGTTTTTTAGGGAACTGGATATCCCGTTTTCAATTCAGTTGAAACCGGTGGAGGAAGTGTTTCCAAATCATTTAAAAGGCAAAGAAATTTCTGAATACCTCTCCGTTTTAAAAGCGGCTGCGTTTACCGGTTTAAAGGAAAA
>NZ_JCBCCK010000283.1:0-5377 GCF_059864935.1 Planktosalinus sp. | reverse complement strand
AAAAACACGGCGTCTAGCCACATGTTCCCGTCAATGACATCAAACGTTTCGGCGCTCATCCCTCTGACATAGGAAATGTTGTCTGACGAATTTGGAGGTAACGGTAGTGTGGTTACATCGATAACTCCTTTACCTGTTCCTGGATATAAAGTAGTATTTACAAACCAGTCATCGGAGTTATTTGCAGGTGGTTGTATTAATTGTCCACCACTATCATAGACATAAATTGAAGTATTGGCTTGTACTTCACCATCTACACCAAAGTCGGCTTCAACACCTCCTCGTTCAATAATAATTTGCGAGAATACCTGTTGTCCCCCAAATAAAAAAAGCATAACCACAGCAAGTGCAGAAATGCTTTTAACAAACCCCCTTAACGGGTTTTGCCATGTGCTTTCGTTTTGATTTTGATTTTCACACTCCACCGGAGTCGAAAACCTACACTCGTAATCTTTTGACATAACTTCTGATTTTGTATTAGTTTAAAGTTAATACCCGCACAGAGGTCAAGAAAGTCCACTACAACAAAAGCTGCCTGAGCAACAAAATGTTACAGTTTAAATAAATAAGGGGCGGCATTTGGTTTTAATAGGTATAAAACCGATTGGGGAATGTTCAAAATTATGAAAAGCTTTTATATCTTTTAACAGCGTTTTGTGATTTTTAGATAAACGGTGCGAAAAAGAGTACAAACTGCAAAATTTTAATACTTTTTCAAAGTATTCTTACGTATGATATACGTATATATACTTATCTGAAATACCAAGTATAAAAGGAATTTTAATAAGAATTAATAGTCTAAAGGCAAACATGCCTTACAAATCAAATGTTTCCAAATAAAAAAGCCACGGACAGGATCCGTGGCTTACTCTTTAAATGTATGCTTTTAATTTTTACTGGCAGGATATTGCTTCGGTAGCACCCAAGACATCATCTCCTCTTTTTGCAGACCAGTCACCCACACCGTTTCCTCCGGTGAACTCAATGGTAATGGTTACCTCTTCACAAGCTGTTACATCACCTTCCCAACGGGTAACGTTGGATGGACCCCCCGCAGAATTATGAGTTTCGTTTCTGGTCAGAACATTTGAATTAGTATCTATAATGGTTGTACCACTTGACAATCCTCCTTGAATAACTATAGGTCCTGCTTCTTCTGCAGTAAAGGTAATTGTAAGTACTTTAGAGTCACCTGAGCAGTCAAGAACAGCTGAGAGTGAGTCTTCGCAGCCACAGTTTTCAGCTGTAACTTCAAATTCTATGTTATTAGGACCACCTTGCCCACTAACTGAATAACGCAAAAGGTAGGTTCCAGCATCATTAAATACTAATTCTCCGCAATGTTGCGCCGAATTTGACGAATGATAAATTTGAAGCCAGTCGTTTAAAACGGCATTATGTTGTTGTATTTGGACAGTTCTAGTTCCAGAATAAGTGAAGCAAAATTCAATAGGCTCACCAGCACAATTTTCTTCTGCAATGTGAAACCAAGAATCAGAGTACATTAACCCGTTCTGAGTGGAAGCGGCTGCCCCGCCTCTTTTATCTAAGGACAGATCATCCTGCATTTCATCTTTTTCACAAGAGACAAATGCAAAAGCAATAAATAAAAACGAAAGCGTAAATAAGTTGCTGTTAAATTTAATAGTCTGTTTCATAATTTAAAATTTAATTAGTTAAGTTTATATTTTTTTATACATCAAATCTAATTCATTTACACTATGCTTTTTAAAGTTTTAGATAAAGTGTAAGAATTTACCTGTTAAATGTAAGAATCGACTTACTTTAAAGAAGATTTTAAAATGAAGTTTGTTTAAAACGTAGAATTCAATATTTATATGATAAAATTGGTTGTACTAACAGGTGCCGGAATAAGCGCCGAAAGCGGTATTAAAACCTTCAGGGATGCAGACGGGCTCTGGGAAGGCCACGACATTATGGAAGTGGCTTCGCCCGTGGGCTGGAACAAAAACCCGGGATTGGTGCTGAATTTTTACAACAAACGCCGAAAGCAATTGCTGGAGGTAAAACCAAACTCAGCGCATTATATCCTGGCAAAACTGGAAGAGGAGTATGATGTGCACATCATCACCCAAAATGTGGACGATTTGCACGAGCGTGCCGGCAGTTCAAAAGTGCTGCACCTTCATGGTGAACTATTAAAAGCCAGAAGCTCATTGGACGAAGATTATATAATAGAGTGTAAAAACGACATAATGGAAGGGGATTGCTGCCCAAAAAACGGACAGATGAGGCCCCATATTGTCTGGTTTGGAGAAGCCGTACCAGCAATCGAAGAAGCCATTGAAATTACCGAAAGTGCCGATGTTGTGGCCGTAATTGGCACTTCGTTGCAAGTCTATCCCGCTGCGGGGCTGATGAGTTATGCGCCCAATCATTCGCCTGTATTTTACATTGACCCCAAACCGGCAAGTGTGTATGGATTGTCAAATCAGGTTGAAATTATTCCGGCTACGGCTACTTTGGGCGTACCTATATTTATAGAAAAACTAAAATGTCTATAGCTATCGATTTGGAAGATTTAATTCAGAAATTAGAATCACTAAAAGCCTACAGGAATAATCGGGAAATCCTGGCAGATATTGTGATTAATCAGCCCGAATACTTCGAGTTCCTACTCAACACCTGTTTTCAGGTTGATGAAAACGTTTCATATAAAGCCGCATGGGTTTTAGAATTGGTTTGCATAAAAAACCCGCAATTGTTGTATCCTTACCTAGACCTACTTATATCTGAATTGCCCAAAATTCATAAACACCAGGCCGTAAGACCACTTGCAAAGATTTGTGAAGTTGTACTCACTCTTTACTACAAAAACCACCACTTGCCCACAAGAACTTTTTTAACTAAATCCCACCGGGAACAATTAACGGAATTTTGTTTCGATTGGCTTATTTCCAATCAGAGAGTGGCTGCTAAAGCTTATGCCATGCAATGCTTGTTTCTGTTGGGAACCGAATTTGACTGGGTACACCCCGAACTTAAAATCATACTCGAAAAAGACTTCCCTTCAGAACAACCGGCGTTTAAAGCGCGTGCAAGGCACATTTTAAAAAAACTAACCGGTATTTAACCCTTTCAGGGTTTAAAACCCTGAAAGGGTTGACACAGAGTTATTGAATTTTACAACAGTTTGAAATGATAGCGGGTTTTTAGAAATGCTTTTTAAACAACCGGATATATTAATTATCTTTGTCGTTTATTTTTTCACTATGGCAAACCAACCCCTTCAGGCAATTTCGCCCATCGACGGCAGATATCATTCAAAAACCGCTGCGTTAATTCCCTATTTTTCAGAAGAAGCGCTCATCAAATACCGGGTACTTGTTGAAGTTGAATATTTTATTGCACTGTGTGAACTGCCTTTACCTCAGCTAAAGGATTTTGATAAAACCCATTATTCCGCTTTACGCGAAATGTACCAAAGCTTTTCAACTCAAGATGCGCAATCCATTAAGGACATAGAAAAAACCACCAACCACGATGTGAAAGCCGTGGAATATTTTATCAAAGACAAGTTTGATGCACTTGGATTACAATCATTCAAAGAATTTATCCACTTTGGTTTGACCTCACAGGACATCAACAACACCGCTATTCCGCTATCAATTAAAGATGCGACCGAGAAAGTTTATGTTCCCCTATTGGAAGAACTGATTTCAAAACTCAGCAGCCTTTCCAAAGAATGGGCAGCCATTCCAATGCTGGCCAAAACCCATGGACAACCGGCATCGCCTACGCGGCTGGGCAAGGAAATCGAAGTTTATGTAGTGAGACTTCAAGAACAACTTGAAATTCTAAAGCATACAAAAAACGCAGCAAAATTTGGCGGGGCAACCGGCAATTTTAATGCACATCACGTGGCTTATCCCCAAATTGACTGGAAAAGTTTCGGAACCCATTTTGTCAAAAAAGGTTTAGGGCTGCACCACTCCTTCCCTACCACACAAATTGAGCATTATGACCATATGGCGGCACTGTTTGACGCTTATAAAAGAATCAACAATATCATTATTGATTTGAACAGGGATTTCTGGACGTATGTTTCGATGGAGTATTTCAAACAAAAAATCAAAGCCGGCGAAGTGGGTTCATCAGCGATGCCGCATAAAGTCAACCCCATAGATTTTGAAAATTCTGAAGGAAATTTAGGTATAGCCAATGCTGTTTTTGAACACCTTTCGGCTAAATTGCCCATCAGTCGCCTGCAGCGCGATTTGACCGATAGTACAGTATTGCGCAACGTGGGCGTACCCATTGGCCATACTTTGATTGCGCTTCATTCCACTTTAAAAGGACTTGGAAAACTGGTTATCAATACTGTTAAAATTAATGAAGACCTCGAAAACAACTGGGCGGTGGTGGCTGAAGCCATTCAAACCATTTTAAGAAGGGAAGGCTATCCCAACCCTTATGAAGCTTTGAAAGGACTTACCAGAACCAATGAAAAGATAAACCAACAAACAATTGCACAGTTTATTGATACTTTAGATGTATCACAAGAGGTGAAAAATGAACTTTTAAGAATAACTCCGGCGAATTATACCGGTATATAATTAAGTTCAAATTTGATGTTCAAATAGTTTTTTTTTTAATGCACTAGTATTTCATCAAGTTGTCAAAAAAAATTGGTATCTTCATATAGTATTACTGAATACCAATGAAAACTGTTTTATTTTTATTTCTGAGTTTTCTTTCTACTCAACTTCTCTTTTCACAAGAACTAAACATTGAAGGGAAATACTATTCCTCAACACGCGGTGAGCCCATTTATATGCCCATCGGAAAAATATCATTTGCAGATCGGGTAGTTGACTTTAAAATTGGCAGCCCCTCTGCTGATGAAGAATTTTCTGACCCGGAAGAAGCTTTGGGCGAACCCAATTATACACACTATCGTGTGCCACATTATGTCTCTTTGGGTTGTGGCGGTCAAATAATACTTGAGTTTACAGACAACGGTTTTGTCGACATGGAAGGACCGGACATTTACGTTTGGGAAGTAGGGCCTTCTGAAGAATCATTTCAATTTGAAATCTCGAAGGATGGTAAAAACTGGCGCGACCTGGGCATTATCAAGGGCGGAAAGTCCTTTATCGACATATCCCCGGCTGTAAAGGACATTCGTGATATTTTTTACTACGTAAGAATTACTGATTTACAGGAAATCTGTTCAGGAGACACGCCTGGTGCTGATATCGATGCAGTTGGTACCATAAGCGGTGTTGTAAAAATCAACCTCAATGCTGATGTACTCTTTGATTTTGACCGATTTAATTTAAAAGAGGAGGCTCTGGAAACCCTTGACAGTCTTGCCTCCCAAATTGCTCGGGTGGGAATGGCAAAAATCATAGTG
>NZ_JCBCCK010000275.1:0-2501 GCF_059864935.1 Planktosalinus sp. | reverse complement strand
AATTGCACCAGATTGCTTTTATCGGCTTTTTCAAAAGCTTCCTGACTTCCGTAAAACCACCAGGAGGTGTTGAAAAAAATGCGATTGGGTTGCCAGGGGCTGTAGTGATTTAACTGCTCCGGAAAAGCAGTTTTATCGGCTGACAGTTCAAAAGCTTCCAACCCCAAAATAGCTGCTGCAGTATGGTGACCGTGAGTAGTACCCGGGGTTCTGTGGTTGAATCGGTTGATGATAATGTCCGGCTGAAATTTTCGGATAGCCAAAACCACATCGCTTAAAATTTCATTTTTACCCCAAATGGAAAAGGTTTCATCGGGTTGTTTTGAAAATCCAAAATCTATGGCACGGGTAAACAATTGCTCGCCACCATCTATTTTTCGGGCTTCTTCAAGTTCGTGGGTTCTGATGATTCCAAGTAAAGCACCCAGTTCACTGCCAATCAGGTTTTGACCGCCATCGCCGCGTGTGATTGAAAGATAGGCAGTTCGTGCTTTTACCTCGTTTGACAAGTGTGAAATAAGCCTTGTATTTTCATCGTCAGGATGTGCGGCAATATATAATACAGAACCCAGGAAATTTAGTTTCCTGATGGATTCATAAATTTCAGAAGTTGTGGGTTTGTGGGGTTTTTGGCCAAATGCCGGGAAAAAAAATAAAAAGCTAAAGAATAACGCAAGTAGGGTTTTTTGCATAATTTTAGTTTAATCGTGGGTTTGTGTTAGGTTTTTTTCTTCTTTGTTTTCAAGGTGGGTTTCGTGATGTATGTGACTGGCCGAAACCATGGTGATTCCTTTTTGCAACAACAAACTGTTGGGATAGGAAAGCAGTTCGCCATTTTCACTTCTAAGTATGGTTTGGAAGGTTCTTATATCCTCAATTACAAGAGGTTCTGTGATAAAATCCTTGTCGTGAATTTTTATTTTGTCACCAATTTTATATGGAAACGTAAAAAACATCACCACACCACTGGTAATGTTGCTTAGGATGGACCATTGTGCAAACATAGCTACTCCAATAACCGCAAACACTGAAGAGAACACCAGCCCCACATCATTAAAATTAACACCCCAGATCAGGATATTCCAAAGCACGAATATAAATACAAAGGCAAAATCAAAATATTTAATCACCAGATTGGTGCGTCGCTGTACTTTTTCGTGACTACGGGCATATCTTTTTGTGAGGCTCACCACGACATTTCTGAAAACAAGAATAACGATGATACTTACTATCGAATAAATGATTTTTGGAAATAATATTTCAGCTTCCATAGTTTGTTTAGTTTAAGTTCAATGAATCCCTTAAATGGAGGTGCTCGTTTTTATTTTTTGTCCAGTAGTCAGACTTTATTTGTTTGTCTATTGATGCTTTTGAAGTAAAATCACCAATGGTTTCTTCCCAGCCAATGATTTTAAAAGGAGAAACAGGTTCAAACTGAATGGTTAAAGTTCGGTCTAACTCGTGGTATAGAAGGCTGTAAACCTGTATGCCATCTATCAATCTTAGGGTTGCTTGAACATAATAAGGTTTTATTTTCTTATGTCTTAACCTTGCAAACTCAAAGGATGGAATCATTTCAATATTCCCAACGGGCAATTCTTCGGGATTGATTCTTAACTGTGTCCAAATTTCATCTTCCAGGTAGATTTTATCCAAAGATAAAATTTGATCTGCCTCACCTTCAAAATAAGAATGCGACCTGATTTCAAAATCCTTTCGGTTGTTGAGTTGTGTGTAAGTATGACCACACCACTCCTGAACCGAAGTGGAAACTTTTAGTGCATGATTTTTTGTTTCTATAGGATAGAACACACTATTCATTATGGAGTATGGGTAAATTCCAGTGAGGTAGTTTTTGGTTTTATTGAGTTTTAATACGGTTGTATTGGTTTCCGAGGAGTGGTTTGCTTTTACCTGGGCACCGGGCAGGAAGTCTTCGGTTACATAAATGAGTACGGCTGTGCCTTCCCTCATTTCGCCATAGCGTTCCTGCTGAAGCGTGTAAGATGTAATTTCGGATTGACCGTCAAACCAGTAGTCTTTGAAGTTGTCAGTCAGTTCTCTTTTTTCGGCTTCATTGGTTTGAAACGAATCTTGACAACCTGTTAGAATGAATAGAAAACCCAATAAAATAAAGCTGAATCGAAAAACCATTTTGAAAAATTTAGCTAAAAATACTATAATTTCAGCGAGCAGCAAATTCCATTAACGTTTTGTAAACAACATGTGTGGGAAGTCCCATCACCGTGTTGTATGAACCTTCGATTTTTGTTACCCCAATAGCACCAATCCATTCCTGAATGCCATAAGCACCTGCTTTGTCAAACGGCTTGTAGTTTTCAATATAAAAGTGAATTTCAGCTTCACTTAATTTTTTAAAGTACACTTTGGCAATATCACTCACCACGATTTGCCTTTCTGCGGAAGTAAAACAAACAGACGAAATGACTTCGTGACAACTATCTGATAAGGTTTGTAGCATTTTAAAAGCATCTTCGGCA
>NZ_JCBCCK010000267.1:0-2560 GCF_059864935.1 Planktosalinus sp. | reverse complement strand
AACTATGGCCTGGTTTAAAAGAACAAAAAAAGGAATACAAACTGCAACCGAAGACAAAAAGGATGTCCCTAAAGGTTTGTGGTACAAATCCCCCACAGGAAAAATTGTCGATGCCGAAGAATTGGCCAAAAACTTTTACGTAAGTCCCGAAGACGGCTACCACGTGAGAATTGGCAGCAAAGAGTATTTTGAAATACTTTTTGACGACAACAATTTCAAGGAACTGGACAAAAACCTGACGTCAAAAGACCCGCTCAATTTTACCGACACCAAAAAATACCTGGACCGTTTAAAAGAAGCCCAGGACAAAACCGGGTTGAAAGACGCGGTAAGAACAGCCGTTGGAAAATCGATGGGAAAAAACATTGTAGTGGTGTGTATGGATTTTGCGTTTATCGGGGGGTCAATGGGCTCTGTAGTGGGCGAAAAAATTACCCGTGGTGCCGATTATGCCCTGAAAAAGAAAATTCCATTGGTCATTATTTCAAAAAGTGGCGGTGCCCGAATGATGGAAGCTGCATTTTCATTGATGCAGTTGGCAAAAACCTCTGCCAAACTGGCTCAATTGGCTGATGCCAAAATACCTTATATCTCATTATGTACAGACCCCACCACCGGTGGAACAACTGCTTCATTTGCTATGCTGGGCGACATCAACATTTCAGAACCCGGGGCCTTGATTGGTTTTGCCGGCCCACGGGTAGTGAGAGACACCACCGGAAAAGAACTTCCCGAAGGCTTCCAAACCGCAGAGTTTGTAATGGAACACGGTTTCCTTGATTTTATCACAAAAAGAAAAGACCTGAAGAAGAACATCAACCTTTATCTGGATTTGATTCTCAACAGACCCATTAGAAAAGCGTCCTAAAATTAAGAACATTGGTTATTTAAATTCCATTTATATTTTCTATATTTGCCGCCTGATTACCAGAGAGGTAGTTTTTACATAAAAATCATTTAAACAATATTGGCATGTACCCAACAAAAGAAGACAAAGCAAAAATTTTTAAAAAGTACGGTCAGTCTGCTACAGACACCGGCTCAACTGAAGGTCAAATTGCGCTTTTTACAGCGAGAATCGAGCATTTATCAGCCCACCTGAAAAAGAACATTCACGATTACAACACTGAGCGTTCACTTGTAAAATTGGTTGGCAAAAGAAGATCATTGCTTGATTATCTGATGAAGAAAGATATCAACAGATATCGTGAAATCATTAAAGAATTAGGTTTGAGAAAATAAAAAATCAGGGGGCTATATGCCCTCTTTTTTTATATAAAAATGTTAGTACACGACAAAATTTTGAAATAGCACTAATTTGCCGGAAAATTGAATTTCGTCACATACTTAGATAAAAATGCCTATCTTTGATGGGTTCTGAAAAAGCTACACTTTTAGTTTTTCATTGGTCAACACTACTACACAACACAACGACCATTGTTTAACCAAGCAGGCAATACTGCGTGCTTATTATTAAATTATTATGATACCAAAAGTTTACAAAGAGGTCATTGACCTGGGCGACGGTAGAACCATTTCTATTGAAACCGGAAAATTAGCCAAACAAGCCCACGGGTCTGTTGTTGTGCAAATGGGAAAAGCCATGTTACTATGTACCGTTGTTTCTTCCTATAAAGAAAGTACATTGGATTTCTTTCCATTAACTGTTGACTACCGCGAAAAATTTGCTGCTGCAGGTCGTTACCCCGGTGGTTTCTTTAAAAGGGAAGCCAGACCCAGTGATGGTGAAGTATTGACCATGCGTATTGTGGACCGTGTGTTACGCCCACTTTTCCCATCAGATTACAAAACCGAAACACAAGTAATGATTCAATTGATGTCTCACGACGAAGAGGTGATGCCCGATGCATTGGCAGGTCTTGCTGCATCTGCTGCAATTCAACTGTCTGACGTTCCTTTTGAATGTGCCATCTCTGAAGCCCGTGTGGGTAGAATCAATGGCGAGTTTATTTTGAACCCAAGCCGCAGCCAGTTGCTGGAGTCTGACATCGATATGATCATTGGAGCTTCTGCAGATTCGGTTATGATGGTAGAAGGTGAAATGAAAGAAATTTCAGAAGAAGAAATGGCAGAGGCTATCAAATTTGCCCATGAAGCCATTAAAGAACAGTGCGCTGCACAGTTGCGTTTGGCTGAAGCTTTCGGGAAAAAACCTGTAAGAGAATATGCTCCCGCAAAAAAAGATGAAGCTATTGAAGCTAAAGTGCGTGAAACAGCATACCAAAAAATATATGACATTGCCAAAGGCGGTCATGGAAAAAGAGAACGTGGCGAAGCATTTTCTGCAGTAAAAGACGAAGTGATGGCTTTGTTTACCGAAGAAGAACTGGAAGAAAACCAAGCGTTGATTAAAACCTATTTCAACAAAATTGAAAAAGAAGCGGTAAGGGAATTGACACTTGCTGAAGGTTTGCGCCTTGACGGAAGAAAAACCACAGACATCCGCCCCATCTGGTGTGAGATTGATTATTTACCTTCTGTTCACGGTTCGGCTATCTTTACACGTGGGGAAACCCAGGCATTGGCAACAGTGACGCTG
>NZ_JCBCCK010000225.1:0-3192 GCF_059864935.1 Planktosalinus sp. | reverse complement strand
GGCTTCCAGCATTGCCTTGGTTTTCACTCCTACGCAAAAACAATTGTTAATTTGAACTTTTTGATCAACCAAACTATTTACAGCATTCTGACTGGTGATGATGGCGTTTTCAATTTTGGGTTTCACCTCAAAATCTATAGGTTCAATTGTTATGGTATCATATTCCACCAGCCCGACGTCAGTCTGCAGCAAGAGGCTGCGCTGACTTAAGGTGAGTTTTTTTGTGGACAATACTGTTGGCATATCTATACCCCCGCGAAGGCGGGGGTCTCGTCATTTTTTAGTTCAACTCCTTTTTAATCTTCTCCATCAACTCCCTTCCGCCACTATTCAAAAGCTCTTCTGCACATAGCCGACCCAAGCCGTTACTTTTCTTAATGGAAACTGTTTTTTGAACAGTAAACTTTTGCGTTCCGTCAAGGCTTAACAAATTGCCTTCAAAAGTAACTTCACCACCATTAATCGTTGCCAAAGCACCGATGGGAGCGGTACAGCCTCCTTCCAAAACTTTTAGAAATTCACGTTCGATATGGACACAAATTTCGGTTTCTCTGTGGTTGAGTTTGGCGAGTGCTTCACGAATGTATGTATCTTTTTCCATCGCTACAACCAGCATGGCTCCCTGAGCGGGCGCGGGGAGCATCCAGTCTAAAGCCTCCCCCAACCCCCTCCCAAGGAGGGGGCTTTTAGAATTTGACGGGTTAAGCCCTAATCGTTCAAGGCCGGCTTCGGCAAAGATGGCTCCGTTCCAGTTGTTGTTTTTTAGCTTTTGTAAACGGGTGTTTACGTTTCCGCGCAGATCTACCACTTGGTGTTGTGGATATTTATTGAGCCATTGTGCCTTTCGGCGTAAACTGCCTGAAGCGATTGTTCCTTTGTCTTCGTTAAGAAAATCAAGACCTTTATTTAAAAGAATATCTTTTGTGGAGGCGCGTTCCAAAACGGCAGCTTCTACAATGCCCTTGGGCAATGCGGTGGGCACGTCTTTCATAGAATGTACGGCAATATCCACTTTGCCTGTAATCATTGCTACATCCAGTGTTTTTGTAAAAATGCCGGTAATGCCCATTTCATAAAGAGGCTGATCAAGGTTGAGGTCGCCTTCTGATTTTACGGGAACGAGTTCGGTTTTGTAACCTAAATATTCTATTGCAGATTTTACTTTGTTGGCTTGCCAAAGCGCGAGTTCACTGTCTCGGGTTCCTATTTTTATTGTTTCAAGTTTCAAGTTTTAGGTTTCAAGTTTTGCGCTTGATTTGAAATAATCATGATAGAAAAGCGCTTCGGTTATTTTGGAGTTATAATTATTCCTTTTCGGTAAAAGTCTCTTCTTCCAAAAGGAATACTTTTTCGATTAAATCAATGACTTCATTGGTGCTGCCATTGGCACTTCTGAGGTGGTTGGCAAAATGGGTAGTAATTTTCTGAATCACTCGACTGGTGATGATTTCAGCCTGATATTCATCAAAGTTTTCAATCTTCTTACGCTGATAGTCCAGCTCGGCATCTTTGATGGTTTTTAGTTTTTTCTTTAATGCACTGATGGTGGGGGCAAACTTTCTGGTTTCCTGCCAGAGATTGAAGCCTTTTTTGATTTCTTCAATTATAGCTTCTGCATGGGGGATAAATGCTTTTCTTCTTTCAAGCGTGTTATCAGTAACTTTAGAAAGGTAGTCCAGGTGAATCAGTTCAACATTCTCCAATTCAGAAACGTCGTCTGAAACGTTTTTTGGAATTGACAAATCCAGAATAAGCAATTTTCTTTCAGAATAAATCAATTCCTTGGAAACTGTGGGCGTTTGGGCTCCGGTAGCAACAATCAGAACATCAGTATTTCTGATTTCAGCTTGTAAATCGGCATAATCTTTCACAACGAGATTGAACTTACCGGCGATTTTTTCGGCTTTGTCTTTTGTTCTGTTGATTAAAGTGATATGTGGATTTTTGGTGTGCTTTATTAAGTTTTCGCAGGTATTACGACCGATTTTCCCCGTTCCAAAAAGCAAAATATTTTTTTCGGAAACGTTTTCGACATTGTTCAAAATGTATTGCACTGAAGCAAAACTAACCGATGTGGCTCCTGAAGAAAGTTCGGTTTCGTTTTTAATACGCTTGCTGGCTTGAATGACAGAATTCAAAAGTCTTTCTAAAAACGGGTTTGTTAAATCGTGCTTTTTGGAACGTTTAAATGCGGCTTTTAACTGGCTAATGATTTCAAAATCGCCCAAAATCTGGCTGTCAAGGCCGGTTCCCACCTGAAACATAAATGATACAGCATCCTTGTTTTTATAAACATAGGCCACTTTTTCAAACTCTTCTGCGGTGCCTTCTGTGTTATTGCAGAGTAGTTTTATTAATTGATAGGGATGTGAAGCAAAGCCGTAAATCTCTGTGCGATTACAGGTTGAAGTTACCAATAGTGCTTCAATGCCGTCAACTTTTGCTTGTGTCAACAAAGCTTCTTTGCCTTCTTCGCTAAGGCTGAATTTGCCTCTCACTTCGGCATCGGCTTTTTTGTAACTTAGGCCAACTGCATAAAAAGAAGTCTGTTTTGCTAAAGCGTTGTTCATGAATTTATTTTGGAATCGATGTGCAAATGTAAACGAACAAAAAGATAAAAAACAACGCTAAAAGTACTTTTTATGTCGTTATGCGTTAATTTGGAATTAAAA
Organism: Planktosalinus sp.; assembly: GCF_059864935.1. Classification (NCBI taxonomy): domain Bacteria; kingdom Pseudomonadati; phylum Bacteroidota; class Flavobacteriia; order Flavobacteriales; family Flavobacteriaceae; genus Planktosalinus; species Planktosalinus sp. The sequence continues at coordinate 520 of NZ_JCBCCK010000225.1, read as the reverse complement.
AGTCAAAAACAATGAGATTTATCATACTTTTGTGCTAAACAAAGGGGGTTTGAAGCACCTACTTTAGAATGATTCTAAATAAATAAATCTAAAATCAAATCATGATTATCGAAGAAAATAACGCTGTAAGTTCCCTAAAGACCATTTCATTTGAGGAGGGTTTTGTGGTAATGTATCTTCAAAACGATACTGCTGAAAAACAACAAATTGAGCGTCGAGCGGACAGCAATTACATACAGTTTCACTTTTGTTTGAAGGGTCAGGCGGTATTGCTTTTTAATGACGGGCGATATACGTTGCCATTGGTGGAGGAGAAGTCGCTATTACTATATAACCCGCAAAGTGAGTTACCCATAAACATTAGTGTTTTTCCAAAATCCTGGATCGTTTCGGTATTGGTGAGCATCAAAAAATTCCACACACTTTTTTCTGAAGAATCTTCTTATGTTGATTTTTTGAATGAAGAAAGTAAAGACAAAAAATATTATCAGGACGGGCAAATTTCTCCGGCAATGGCTGT
>NZ_JCBCCK010000029.1:0-8160 GCF_059864935.1 Planktosalinus sp. | reverse complement strand
TGCCCGAAGTAGCCAAAGCACTTACCAATGCTGCTTATTATTTTTGCGATCGCGGTTATACTATAAAACTGTTTGACTGCTACCGCCCGCTTTCAGTCCAAAAACGCATGTGGGAAAAACTGCCCAACAGGATTTATGTGGCCAATCCTGCGCAGGGCTCGATGCACAACCGGGGTGCTGCTGTTGACCTGACTTTGGTAAACAGTGGAGGTGAAGAATTGGAAATGGGAAGCGGTTATGATTTTTTCGGAAGGGCGTCACACACCGATAATTTTAATTTTCCCGAAGAAATTCTGAACAATAGAAAACTTTTGCGTGAAGGCATGGAAGCTTTCGGCTTTTCAGTCATACAGTCTGAATGGTGGCATTTTAACTTTTATGGTATGGGCAGGTCTCCCCTGCTCGACTTTGATTTTAATTGCGAAAATTAAGTGGCCGAAGTTTTAGTAAACTTTTAGTTTGCTTACCTTTGCTGAAATTTTTTGAAAATGATTAAAACGTTTAAGGTTATTGCAATCTGGGAAGGAATTTCACTTATTTTATTACTCTTTTTTGCCATGCCACTCAAATACATCTGGGAGTTGCCAATGGCTGTATCTGTGGTTGGAATGGCTCACGGTGTTTTATTCCTGGCCTACGTGGTGCTTGCATTTATTCTCAATTCTGAATTGAATTGGTCGCTCAAAACCCTAGCGGGAGTTTTGGTAGCTTCCCTTTTGCCTTTTGGGACTTTATATATGGAAAAAAAATACAGCGATGTGATTTATGCTAAGTAAAGAAGATTTTATCAGCTGGAGTGTTTTGTTGAGGGATTACCTGATTGATCAGGGTCTTTCTCTTTTTTGGGCGAAACATATTAACCTGCTGATAATTCTTATATTTATTGGTGGCTTGGCTTATCTTTTTGACAGGCTGCTTCGCAAGGTTGTTGTTAAACTCTTTACTTTTTTCTCCGAAAAAACCACAACAACTTTTGACGATTATCTTGTTCAAAGCCGTTTTCCGAGATACATCGCTCACATTATCCCACTTTGGTTGCTCTCGTTATCTTTTCCGGTTATTTTTGAGGAATTTCCTTTTTGGTTCAAGGTTTTTGATATTATCCTGAATGTTTACGGGATCATTCTAATCGTAAAAATCATTAGGAGCGTGTTGCGTTCTTCCAAAAACTTTTTACGCACCAAAGAACAATATGCCGATAAGCCCCTGGAAAGTTACCTTCAGGTGATTCTTATTTTTTTATGGGGTGTTGCCGGTATGTTTGTCATTTATGTCATTACCGGAAAAGAAGTGCTCAGTTTGTTTTCTCTGGGTGCTGCTTCAGCCATTATCTTGTTGATTTTTAAGGATACAATACTTGGATTTGTGGCTTCTATTCAGGTTTCCGTTAACGACATTGTTAGAATTGGCGACTGGATTACGTTCAGCAAATTTGGTGCAGATGGAACTGTGACCGATATTAACCTGGCGACAGTGAGGGTCCAGAACTGGGACAATACTTTTACAACGATTCCCACTTATAGTTTGATAGCAGACTCGTTTCAAAACTGGCGCGGAATGCAGGAATCAGGTGGCCGACGCATAAAAAGAGCTGTTTACATCAAACAGAATTCCATTAAATTTTTGACCCCCGAAAAGATTGAAGAATTAAAAAAGATTCAACTGGTAAAACCCTATATTGAACATCGCCAACGCGAGATTGAAAGACACAACGAGCGTGTATCGGCTGACAAAAGCGTTTTAATCAACGGAAGGAACCAAACCAATTTTGGTGTTTTTAGAAAATACATCGACTCTTCGTTGAGAAACAATACGGGGGTTAACAACAACCTGATGATTATGGTGCGACAACTGCACCCTACACCACAGGGTATCCCGTTAGAGGTTTACTGTTTTAGTGCCGATAAACGCTGGGAAAATTATGAAGCCATAATGAGTGATGTGTTTGACCACATCATCGCTTCTGCACCTTACTTTGAACTTGAACTGTTTGAGGAGCCCACAGGAAAAGACCTTCAGGGGTTAAAGAGTCATGATTTCAACGCTAACACTGAAAATAAAAACGGTATAAACCCTCAGGGCCTTACATGAAAATAATCATTATTTGTCTTGCTGTATGCTGCTTGTTAAGCACATTGGCACCCTTTATTGCTTCTAAAAAATGGTGGGTGCGTGCATTTGACTTTCCACACCTTCAGCTTACCGTGACAAATGCTATTGTGATTTTCTTTTTATTATTTTTAATTGATTTTCAAAATGTATGGGAGCTGGGTTTGTTAGTACTGTTGTTTTTAGCACTGCTTTACCAGCTGTTCATCATTTACCCCTATACCCCATTTGCTAAAAAGCAAATAGTTACCACTGCAATTAGAAGCAGTAGTGCTTCAATTAAAGTTTTTTCCGCAAATGTCCTCCAGGACAATAAAGATTTTGAAAAATTTTTAAGCGTTTTCAGGAAAGCCAACCCGGATATTGCCGTGCTGTTGGAAACAAATAATTGGTGGCAGGAAAAACTTGCCATTTTAAAGGAAGAATATCCATTTAGGGTGGAATACCCCTTGGAAAACTACTATGGTAGTATCCTGCTGAGCAAATTTAAGCTCAAGGATATGAAAATCAAATTTTTAGTAGATGATGATGTTCCTTCAATTCACGGTAGTGTTCAACTGCCAAACCGCACTTGGGTGAAACTCTACTGCCTGCACCCTATGCCTCCCAGCCCTACTGAAAATGAAAAATCATTAGACCGGGATGCAGAGCTACTTATTGTGGCCAAAGAAATCACAAAAGAAGATTACCCAATTATTGTCTTAGGTGACCTAAATGATGTGGCATGGTCACATACCACCAGAATGTTCCAGAGAATTAGCCGGCTTTTGGATCCTCGAATTGGTCGTGGGTTTTTCAATACCTTTCACGTAAAATACCCCATTTTAAGATGGCCGCTGGATCATTTATTTGTTACAAACGACTTTAAACTTGCCGAATTAGCCCGGTTGGAGGACATTGGCTCAGACCACTTCCCGATGTATGCAGAGCTTTGTCACGGTTGTGATACAGAAGCAAACACACCTCCTGATAAAGCCTCAAAAGAAGACAATATTGAAGCGAAACAAACTATTCAAGATGGCCTTGAAGAAAACGGGAAATTGCCAAGTTAACAATTTCCTGATGATCAAAAGCTAATTCAGGCAGGTCTTTAAGATTAAACCACTTTGCTTCTTTTGCATCATCTGCAGCTTTGGGTTTATTTGACTCTGTTGCAAAACCAACGTAAGCAATTGAAATTGTCCGGCCCCGGGGATCTCTGCCCGGTTTTCCAAAAGTGTACAACTGCTCACAGGATGTTATTTCGATTCCTGTTTCCTCCTTTAATTCGCGTTTTGCTGCCGTTTCAAGGTCTTCATCATTTTCAACAAAACCTCCCGGCAATGCCCATTGATTTTGAAATGGAGGATTTTTACGGCTGATTAATAAAATAAAAGTTTCCTCTTTTTCTTGCTTAAAAACCACGGCGTCAACAGTTACGTTAATGGCTTGTTTTTTCATTTTATTTATTGATATAAACCGTTTTCACATTCACAAACTCCCTGATGCCTTCTTTACCCAGCTCGCGTCCATAACCTGAAGTTTTCACGCCACCAAAGGGCAAGCGAGGGTCACTTTTTACCAGTTCGTTTATAAAAACTGCACCTTCATTGAATTGAGGGATTAATTGTTCCATATTGTTGATGTCTTTAGAAAACAATGAAACTCCCAATCCAAATTTGGAGTTATTTGAAAGTACTATGGCTTCTTTTTCAGTTTTAAATCGGATTACAGCCAGAACCGGTCCAAATGTTTCTTCTTTAAAAATTTCCATTTCGGGAGTTACCAGGTCCGCAATTGTAGGCTCAAAATATGCCTTGTTCCTGTTTCCACCGGTCAATACTTTTGCGCCTTTTTTGACTGATTTTGAAAGTTGTTTTTCCAGTTCTTCAGCCAAATCTTCCCGTGCCAAAACACCAATATAGGTTGCTTTGTTTTCTGGGTCACCGCTTTTTAATTGATTTACTTTTACAACCAATTTTTCCAAAAAACTATCGGCTATGCTTTGGTCAATTAACAAGCGTTTTCCTGCGATACAACTTTGTCCGGTGTTTTGAAAACGCGCTTGTATACAGGTGTCAATGGTTTTGTCAATATCGGCATCTTTAAAAACTACCAGCGCATTGCTTCCTCCAAGTTCCAGCACTGATTTTTTAATGTTATTCCCGGCAACGGAAGCCACGGCTGCTCCAGCTCCCTCACTTCCCGTAAGTGTAACAGCTTTAACAATAGGGTTTTTAATGATGGTTTCGACCTGTGAACTTTCTATCAATAATGTGGTAAAACAATTTTCAGGAAAACCGGCACGTTCAAACACTTTCTGAATGTTTATAGCTGACCCGAATACATTGGAAGCATGCTTGAGCACGGCAATATTTCCCGCCATCAAAGTCGGAGCAGCAAACCTGAAAACCTGCCAGAACGGGTAATTCCAAGGCATAATGGCCAGTACCACGCCAATGGGCTCATAGGAAATGTAGCTTTTGTAAGCGTCTGTTTCAATCGTTTCATTGGCCAGATGTTTTTCGGCATTTTCTGCATAGTATTCACATACCCACGCACATTTTTCAATTTCTGCAACTGCTTGTTTTATGGGTTTACCCATTTCAAGAGTAATGAGTTTAGCATATTCTTGTTTGTTGTTTTTTAATTCTTCCGCAGCTTTGAGCATCAACTTTTTTCTTTCTGAAAACGAAGTTTGTTTCCAAGAATTAAACCTTTTTGAAGCTTTGTCCAGAACAATTTCAACTTCGGCATTGGTTTGAGTTTGAAATGTCTTTATGAGATTCCCGTTGTATGGATTGATTGATTTAATAGTGGCCATAATTTTTGTTTTTTGAACCCTAATTTAAAGCAAATACGTTGAAAGCACCTATTGTTTAAGGGACTTTTAAGTTTTTTTTGTTAATAACATCGTTTATAACTCCACCTGATTTAACTATTAAATGGTTTTTTCATTCCCTAAATTTAGTAAAACCTAAAGTTATGAACTCCCGAGACTTTGATTTAACCGCATTACGTCCCGAAATTTCATCGGCAGTTGTTACTTCATTTATGAGTGCTGATGAGCAATTTCAGAACAAAACCTTACGCCCCATAGTCAAACTTCAAAACGACCTTTTTATACTGGTTTTTCGAAATTATGTAACAAAACACAAAAATGTATTCTATACGCTTTCGCTTGAAAAAAAGCTGAATTATATCGAAAACGCCATTCAAAAAGACATCAAGTTTCGCAATTCCCTCAAGGGAATGGTCATAGGGCAATTCACATTGGAAGAATATGAAGCATACATTCAAAATTCTTCGGCTTTGAACAAGCGAATGATGAACTTGGTCATTGAGCGGTTTAAGAGTAATATCCAGCTTTTTGAAGTTGAATATGCCGTTTAGCTAAAATCACCCAATTTATTAACATAATGATGTAAAAGTTCACAAATGCTCGTACTTTTGTAAGCTAAAATTAACGTGAATGATAAAGAATAAACTCTATATGAAGTGCCTGGAGCTTTTGAACCAGCAGATAGAAAAGTATCAACGTGAAATTGATGTTGTAAAAGAAGCCATTGAAAGTGAAAGTGGCCAATCTGATAATGAAGATGGTGGCAAAGGTGAAATGCTCAACGAAATTGAAAAATATGCCGGATATATTGAAACTTCTGAACGGACTAAAGAGCAATTAAAACGCATTGATGTATCACAGGAACACGTTGTAGTGGGTAACGGAAGCCTGGTAGAAACAGAAAAAAACTTCTTTTTTATAGCCGTTGCTTTAGGCAAACTTAATATAGAGGATAACAAAAACTACTACTCTATTTCTACAGATGCTCCCATCTATGAGCATCTTAAAGGAAAGCAAGCCGGAGATAGTTTTTCGTTCAACAATTTGACGTATAACATTGTGAATGTGTATTAATTACACTGTTGAAACCCCGTTTAAATCGGTAGTAACCACTTCGGTCATATAGTTTAAAAACGGAATCGTCAGTTTAAACAAACGTTTTACTTCTTTTGAAAAATCAGCATCAAGAACTTCTTTATCAGAAAAATAATGAATGACAAAGAAGTTTTTATTTTTAATCAGGTCTATGGCCTTGTGGTCTTTGTCAAATCCTTTGGGAGCTGTTTTAACCTGACTGCTTTCTTCAAAACCGTCAAACTCCTTCTTAAAATCGGGCTGATTAAAAATTTTCCTGATGGGGGTATCATCCATTTCAAACTCTTTCCTGAATCGTAATAAATCCTGTGGATTTGGGTCAAAAAAGCCACAGGCCAAAAATGAATTTCCGGGCTCGAGTTGCAAATAATAACTTCCTCTTCGGTTTGCCCCAGCCCGCATCCAGTTGGCACCTCGATTTGTTTTGTAAGGCGTTTTGTCTTTACTGAAACGCACGTCTTTGTAAATTCTGAAAATTTTTGTCTTTTCGATTTCGTCAAACTCATTCAGGCCGATGGTGATTGTTTCAAAAAACATTTTTAGCGATTTTTCTTCTGTTTGAAAACGCGTTTTGTTGTTTTCAAACCAATCGCGATTGTTGTTTTGTTTAAGTTCGTTTAAGAAAGTAAAAAGAGTTTCATTTATCATATTACAACCATTTTTTAGATTTAAAATAAATCAGCATCCCCATAACCATCAAAATCATAACCCCCCAAACAACAAAATATGCGTATTCCCACTCCAGCTCGGGCATATTGACAAAATTCATCCCATATACGCCGGCCACAAAGGTAAGCGGAATAAAGATTGAGGCCATAATGGTGAGCACTTTCATGATTTCGTTCATTTTGTTTGAAACACTGTTCATGTACAAATCCAATAATGCCAGTGCCGATTCGCGCATCACTTCTATTGTGTCAATGACCTGAATGGTGTGGTCATAAAGGTCTCTGATAAAAACCCTCACATCAGGGTGGAGAATGGACTCATCAATTTTCTCAAACTTGCTGATGACTTCCCGAAGTGGGTACACAGAGCGTCTCAATTCAAGTGATTCACGCCTTATTTTATGGAGTTTGCCCAAAGTTTCATTAGAGGGATTTTCAAGTAATTCCACTTCCAGTGCGTCTATTCTTTCTCCTAAAATTTCAAGAATGACGAAATAATGATCGACTACAGAATCAAGCAATGCATACAGCAAATAATCAGACCCCTTTTTTCTGATAAAACCTTTCCCCTCTTGTATTCGTTTCCTAACCCCATCAAATACATCACCCCTTTTTTCCTGGAAGCTCAATAAAATGTTTTTGTGAAGAATAAAGCTGATTTGTTCATCAATAATTGAATTGTCATCTTCGAGCATAAACATGTTTAAAACAATGTGAATATAATGCTGGTGTTCATCAATTTTTGGGCGCTGGCCAACACTCAAAATATCTTCCATTGTTAGTTTATGAACCAATAGCTTTGAGCAAATGGACTCAATGATACTTTCATCGTGAATACCGTCAATATTAATCCAAAGGGTATCCTGAGCGTTGTCAACAAGACTGATTATATCATCTAGATTTTCCGGCATGAGTTCTTCAGCTTTATGTTCATTGTAATTAAGAACTGAAAACTCAACCTCTTCCATTTTACGTTCTCCCGTAAAAAGAAGTGTTCCCGGAGCAAGACCAAGTTTTGATTTTCTTTTTTGTTTGTTTCTTTTGGATTTAATAGGTTTCTTCATGCTTTAAATTTAAGAAATTATACGAAACTATATGGCATAAAAAATTGTGAAAAAGCAGTTGATAAAGAATTTTATAAAACTTTAAAGCTGTAGTTCTTTTTAGTAGATTTGAGAATCACGTAATTGGGGCAAAATGCGTAGTTTTTTCTTGGCTTTTATATTTTTTCTTTTTTGGTTTGTTGTTGCATTTCTGTACATTTCAAATGACACAACACCCAAGGTGTTTTCCTTTTTCTACAACATAACATTAAAAAAAGAAATTTCAGGAACCACCACAAACCAGACTTCTGAAACACTTGAAAATAAAAATTTGTCAGATGATTTACACAGTACTAAATCTTTACTTGACAACAAAGCCCTGCTCCACGTTTTTAAAGATGATATTGGTTATTTATTTTCACTG
>NZ_JCBCCK010000033.1:0-5171 GCF_059864935.1 Planktosalinus sp. | reverse complement strand
TACCATATAATCCCTGATGCCTTCGGTGAAAGCAAATTGTAAATCGGTATCGATATTCATTTTAATTACGCCATAACCGATGGCTTCCCTGATTTCTTCAACTGATGAACCGCTACCGCCGTGAAACACAAAATCGATGGGGTTGTGGCCGGTGTTGAATTTTTTTTGAACATATTCCTGTGAATTTTTCAAAATGATGGGGGTAAGTTTTACATTTCCGGGTTTATAGACTCCATGTACGTTTCCAAAAGCTGCGGCTATGGTAAATTTGTCACTCACCTTCATCAATTCTTCATAAGCATAGGCCACCTCTTCAGGTTGGGTGTAAAGTTTTGATGAATCCACTCCGGTATTGTCCACACCGTCTTCTTCACCACCGGTAATTCCCAGTTCAATTTCCAGGGTCATTCCCATTTTGCTCATTCGCTCAAGGTAGCGTTTTGAAATTTCAATGTTTTCTTCAATAGGCTCTTCCGACAAGTCAAGCATATGTGAGCTGTAAAGAGGAGTTCCGTGTTTTTTATAATGTGCTTCACCGGCATCCAATAACCCATCCACCCAAGGAAGTAAGTTTTTGGCACAATGGTCAGTATGCAATATAACTACAGCACCGTAGGCTTTTGCCAGTTCGTGAATGTGTTTTGCGCCGGCCACACCACCGGCGATGGCTGCCTTTTGGTTTTCATTTGAAAGCCCTTTTCCTGCATTAAAATGAGCTCCTCCGTTTGAAAATTGAATAATGACCGGCGAATTTAAAGCTGCAGTAGTTTCAAGAACAGTGTTGATTGAGTTTGAACCCACAACGTTTACAGCGGGTAGCGCAAAACCTTTTGACTTTGCAAGTTTGTGGATTTCCTGAACGGTGTCTCCTGTTGCAACACCTGATTGAATATTATAATTTACCATTTTATTTATGCTGTGAATGAATATGCAAAAGTATAAAATTATAATCTTAAAAGGGGTAGTTTATACCGATGTTTAGTGTCATATTACTAAAATTGTATTCCTTAAACCATCGGCTACCCTCAGGTCGTGCAGGGTTATAGGTCTTGAACCCTAAATCTCCCCTGAGAACAAAAAAACCAAAATCATATCTTAAACCAAAACCTGAGCCCACAGCGATATTTTTCAGGTCGTCAAAACTTTCAAAAGTTGATTTTTCATCGGTGACGTTGTCAAAAACATTCCAGATATTTCCCGCGTCTACAAACAATGCTCCCTTGAATGCTCCAAGAATGGTAAATCTGTATTCCAGATTAGCGGCCAGTTTCAGGTTGGCTTCATTGAATTCATCACCGGTGTCACTCGCTCCCGGCCCCAGCCTGAATGGTAGCCAGCCTCGGTTGTCGTTGGGTCCGCCCGCAAAGTAACTTCGGGTAAACGGGATACTGTTTGAATTGCCATAAGGAATTGCAATTCCACCAAAAAAACGCGTGGCCACATGGGTTCGACGGTTGATTTCCCAATACCTCACATATTCTGCATCCAGTTTTGAATATTGCGAATAGTTTACACCAAATACTTCATAATTGCCATTCTGGGTTTTTTCCAGACCTATTAATGATGAAATCCCTGCCAATACATTTCCGGCAACCTCAAACTTTAACCTGATTCTGGAAAACTGATTGTCAAAAATACTTTTTCTGGAGTCTCTGATCCAGGTAATGTTTGAAGCAAATATGAGGTTGTTTTCTGTCAGTCTTTGCAGTTGCTGGACTATATTTCTTAAATTCTGGGTGTCATCGGTTGTGAGACCACCCACCTGGTTGTTGTTGAAGTCGGTCAGGAAGCCGTTGGTGCCTTCGGGGATGATCAGGTCTATTCGGTTGTTGTTTTCGTCAAGGTTAAAATAAGAATTGTCTGTAATGCTTCCCAATGCTATCTCATTCAGTCTGTTGAATGAGTTTCGGTAAACGTTAAAATAGTTATTCGTGTTCATATTTCTTACATACTGAATATTGACTAAATCCAGTCTGTAAGTATGCATTCTCGAAGGGTTCCATTTGTAATTCCAGATGAGGTTTGTAGTTTGTTTGTCCAGACCAATATTTTGCTGGCTACTCGCCCCAATACTTACATTTGTGTATGGGGACATATATTTTGGAATGATACTTTCTGTGTTGAGAGGAAAAAGAATTCTGGGAATTCCTAGTTTAATGTCACCACCAACTTCTGAAATATTAAAAAACCTGCTGTCCCTGTCAGCAACATCTTTTGAAGAACCGAGACTTCCCCTTCCTGAAATTTCAAGTGTTTCGGCACCTCTAAATACATTTCTGATGAGAAATGATGAGCTAAAACCAACACCAAACTCCTGAATGTTTGAAGTGGAAAAATCCAGATCAAAACCCAGCCCATATTTTTTTCGAGGAGACATTAAAATGGTGGCTATTAGATTGGTTTGGGTTGTATCTGCAGGGTCAAGTTCGTAATTGATGTTTGGATACCTGAACACTCTTAGTTCGCTGATGTGGTTGTATGTCAATGCCCTGTCTGTGTCTTTAAAAATACTACCTGGCTCAATGAAAACAGCATCTGTAATTGATTTTGGCCTGTATTTCATCTTGTCATAGCTGTAAAGCTGGTAACCATTGTATTCAATTGAATCCTGAAATGTCTTGTTTCTGTTTTCGTAAGTGTAGTCTGTTATAATATTGACTTTGGAAATTTTGTGAATTTTAAAAGGTTCCTGAACTGTGCTGTCGCCCACTTGAACAGTGCGATTTTCAATTAAGTATTCAATATTGACATTATGGCCTGTTTTTACGGTATCAGCAATAAATGAAATGTATTCCTGATTGAAGTGATATAAGCCTGAGTTTCTCATCAGGATGGTTACTCGATCCCTTTCATCTGCAAAATCATTTCTTGAAAATTGTTCGCCGGTTTTTACAAGACTGCGACGCTCGGTTTCTTTAAATATTGAATCAACTACCGGTGAGTCAATTCTTATTTCGATGGAATCAATGAAATAGGGTCTTTGCCTTTGAACACTGTAGATTACAGAAGCTCTCTTTTTTTTAACTGTATCACTCACTATTTGATAACTTGCCTTTGCATTGAACCAACCAAAGCTTTTATAGTATTCTTCAATTCGGGCACGTGAGCGTTCAGCTCGATCATTTCTAATGATTACCGGTGCTTCACCATTGTTTTTAATCCAGTTGTTGAAGCCCACCCTGTAGTTGACTATTTCATCTACTTGTTTTTGTGAATAGAGGGCTATAAGCCTGCGTTTTCTTTCAGGGGTTTTATAAAGCTGCGCATAGTAAACAGAGTCTGTTTTTTCACTTGCAAGGTTGTAAAAATGGAGCGCAATCGGGATTCCTATCAATCCCGTCATCCCTGAATTAGGTTCCTGAATAATCTGGCTGAAAACACCGCTGTCATTTATTTCTTCACCATCTACAACTACTGTGTTTTTGGTTAGTAATAGTTGGTCTTCGTTTACTTTTTTTACGGCATCACAGGAATTTAATGTAGTGATAAATAGCAGCAGAAATGGTACTTTTGTATATTGCCCGAACCAGTTGTTGTGTTTTTTAAGATTTTCGATGTTTAAAATGGGCATTTCAAAGTAGGTAAATTAGTAATCATCCAAAAATACAAGTTTTGCATGGTAAGCAAAAATCAAATAAAGTTAATAACGTCTTTACAACAAAAAAAATATAGACAAAAAAATCAATTATTTTTTGCCGAAGGTACAAAAGTTATCAGCGAGTTTTACAAATCCGGATGGAAGCTTCACACGCTTTTTTCAACAGAAAACCTTTCATTTATTTCAGCCGGTAAAACCTCACAAATTTCAGAACAGGAATTAAAAAAAATTAGTGCGTTAAAAACACCTCAGACTGCTCTTGCCGTTTTTTATCTCCCGGAACAAAATGAAATACTTGAAACAAGCTTTTCTGTAGTTCTTGACGGCATACAAGACCCCGGAAATTTAGGAACCATCATCAGGCTTTGTGATTGGTTTGGTGTCAAACAACTGGTTTGTTCAAAAGACACTGCAGATTGTTTTAACCCCAAGGTGGTTCAAGCGTCCATGGGCTCACTGGCGCGGGTGAATGTTGTGTATTTCGATTTGGAAAATTTCTTGTCTGAGAAAAACAAATTACCTGTTTATGGGGCTTTTATGGATGGTGAAAACATTTACAAACAAACACTTCCCGAAAATTTCGTTTTAGTTTTGGGCAATGAAGGCAAAGGAATTTCGCCGCAAATCGAACAATTAATTACTTCAAAAATTGCCATTCCACAGTTTGGCCCCGAACAATTAACCGAAAGTCTCAATGTAGCCACTGCAGCTGCCATAATTTTAAGCGAGTTTCACCGCACTATTGAAAAGTAAAGTTGACAAACACCCCACGGGACATCATTTTGTTTATGTTTGAAGTATAAGGACTGTTTGGGTCATTGTCCCTTACCAATTCATCACTCAGTGCAAAAACACCTCTGATTGATGGGGTAAATTTGAAATAAAACAAATAAAAATCAATTCCAAAGCCCAACTCATAGTAATAGGTGTTTTTAGTCATTCTAAACCTTCCCACACTGTTGTCTTCCGGATTGGTTTCATCACTGGACAGGTTTACTGAAGTTGAAACACCACCAATTATAAACGGTTTGATGTTATTCAATCTTTTTGTTGAAACTTTTAGCAGCAACGGTATGTGGATATAAGTAGATTTTACCTCTCTTAAATAGTCGCGCTCCTCTTCAAATCCCGGGTAAATTAAGTTTCTTTCAGTATAGTATAATCCGGGTTCCAGTCTTAAGTCGAAATAATCGTGTAACCTCAGGTTTCCAATCAACCCCACGTTAAACCCTGCTGAGGTTAGGACCTCAATGTCCGGCTGCCCGGTTTCATTGATATATTCAAACTTAAAATCATAACTGTTAAACCCTAAAAAATATCCCCAACTCCATCGGGCTTGGTCAAAATTTTCATTGTTGATCAGTCTTTCTTTTGAAAAAATTTGAGCTTCAGCGGTTTGCACTATAAATAACAGTGATAATACAAAAAAAATGTTCTTCATAAATCTATTTTGAAGCTAAGTAGATACTTGCAACCCCAAAGGTTTGCGGTTTATTTTTCACTTCTTTAAACCCGATTTTTCTCAAAATATTGTTGAAGTCCTCACCATGAGGAAAGACTGAGGCACTTTCAC